>CAXGXL010000122.1:0-8230 GCA_964013555.1 uncultured bacterium | reverse complement strand
TCCATATGCACCGTTGAGGGGCGAACTCTGAGGGCATAGCCGAGCAACGGGTCGGTGTTGTAGCAGTTGACGAAATGACGGAACTAGGTGCGAGAGAGAGTTGAGGTGACCCAGGTGGTAGGATGCATGATGATGGAGTTTGGTGTGGTCTTACGTGGGAGGATGAGAGTTGATTCAATAGAGGCGTTGGCTTGTTTTTTGGTGCTAGAGAGCCTGGCTCAATTGGGGGTGGCGTTTGTGGAATAATTTTCATTGTGTGCTCCAATTTCCTTTTTTTGTGTATTCAATAGTATCGACCCCATAAGCAGGGTGTACTCTTTTTTGAGTCGAACGAGGGGATTCTATGTTGGACAACCAACAGCCTTCGGTAGGGCTTAGAGCAAAGTTGTGGCGTTCTTCGAATAGGACAAAGCCCTTTCGGCAGGGCAGAAGCCTCGTTCTTCTGGAGGCCTTCAAGATTACCAATAGGACATAGGTTGGTTGCTGTGTTATTCGTATAGGTGCAACCGTTTGTTTGGGGTACCATGCCGAAAAAAATTGTTCCAGCTTCGAATCTTTTAGCTCGTTCCAAGATAGGCGCCAATGAAACGAAGCCTGGGGATGAGTCTAATTCAGTCGCGAGTGTGAAACGAGGTCAACCCACGTTTTCCCAAGCGAGCCCGTTAGAGGTCGCTGCTACGGACTACTTAGTTGTTGAATTACAAGAGCCAGGCAGTGGTGCCAGTATGAGTGAAGAGCCGCCTGCAATGAAAGAGGCTCCAAGCCCTCACGTCATGGATCCAGATCTGGTTAGTAAACGAAAACGGGTCAAGGGTGGTTCTTTTCGGGGCATAGGAGCTGCACGGCGGTTTGAGCATTTGGCAAGTCGGTATGGAAATAAGACGAAGAATCTAGAAATAATCAATGCAACTCTGGGTGCCATTCCCCACTTAAGGACTCGAACAGAGGTGCCGCTTTTCTTTGGTCTGTCTCACGACTTTATTTTCTCGCGCCTAAATAAGGGCGGCGAGCTACACGAACTTTGGCAAGAATATCAAAGATGCCAACCAGCAAACGAGAGAGCATTAAGAGCTGAATCAAAGTTGGTACTCAAAAAAATTCGGCGACTTATTGCGCAAAGGGTGCATGAGAACAACGATATCGGTGTGGAAGTTCTTAGGAAACTCCAGCGAAAGGAGTTTCCGCCTCAAACCAAGCTCATGGTTCGAAGCAGTAGTCGGGAGGACAGCGGTAATCTCTCTAATGCCGGTGGCAATGAGAGCGTGGCCGGAGTTGAAATGCTTCCACGGGATATCGAACAAGCACTTACGTGCGTTTTACAGTCTTATTTCAGTGAGAAATCGATGGGGCAGCGCCTACTTTCTGGTGACTCTCTCGAAGCATTTCCGATCTTGAGCGTTTTGCTCCAACAAATGGTTGGCTCTCAGGAAAGGGGAAGGGGGAATCCATCAGAATCCTCTGGTGTGTTGTGTAGCGTTGACCCTGAAACCGGTACCCCTGGTATTTCTCGAATTGAGGCGACATGGGGCCATGGAGAAGGAATAGTAACCGGGGTGGCTGACTTCGATACGTTCTTGGTCAACCAAGCAGGTCAGGTTGCCTCACAAATTAGAATGAAAAATAGCCGTCTACTGGTAGAGCCAAATCCAAGAGGGACAAACTCGACGATTGGTACCTTTCCTAATGGTGAGGCTGCTGCGAAATCCCCTGCATTGCCAGTGGAGGTTGCACGGGACCTTCATTGTATAGCCCAAGCACTCGAGCGGGAGTTCGAGGGGCCCGTGGATATAGAATTTGTGTGGGACCGCACCCAAAAAACGTTGTTCGTAGTACAAGTTCGTCCACTGATTTTAGCACCGCAACAAGCATCTCATATCACACGGCTTTCCGGCGCATTCAATTGGGTTCAAGGAAAATGCGCAACCAGCGGGACTTCTAGTGTACGGCGACTTACCGAGCCTGCATCAGAAATGATTGTAGCGCCGACAATAGCACAAGCAGCTCGTGAGTGGATTCGGCAATCGGACTCCACGGGGATCAAGGCCGTCATTCTTAGAGACCGAGCTCCGGTTTCTTGCCATGAAGTGATGGTTCTTAGAGCTGCTGGCATTCCTGTAATCTGGGGAGAGGAGGTGTTTAAGGAAGCGCAAAGCCTTCAAGGACGAACACAATTATGTTGGGTCGATCCCCAGCAAGCACTATTGGTAACCTCAGTGGACAGATCTGGTGGGGATGAAATTGAGATTCAGCAAGGTTGGGTCCGTTACCCCATGGACGCTGGGATTTCCGACATAACCATGCCTTCGGAGGACGAGATCAGGTCCATGTTCGCACGTTGTCACGCACTTTGTTTGGCCCATCCGGAGGAAGTGGAGAGAAGCAGGGATTTGTCCATTCGGGAGCTGGTTGCGGCGATTGAATCGGGCGATGCCGAGGTGGCTCGCGTGTGTTTATCTGAACTCGCACGCAGACTTCAAGTGGCCGCCAAAATCGAATCTTTCTCTGGTACGCCAAGAGGCGGTGCAGCTCTACCCGTTGTCCAAAAAGCGACGAGTGTGTTGGTAAGCCTTGAGGAGGCTATGGAGTTCAGGGCGGATGGTACACGTATTTTAACCGGGCAGACTTTGCTCTACGGGCGAATGTTGGAGGGTCTCATCTTTCATCGGGCAGCCGACAAGTTGGTCGACGAAATAAGTCTCAAAGACGTTTTGGAGCAAATTCAAACGGACCGTGTTTTAGGGTTTAAAGCTCGTGAATCAGGGGTGAGTGCTGGAAATGTACACCCCTTGTTGGAGCAAGCTTCTGGTTTATTGTTGGTATCCCGGTGCATCGTCAGTAAAGAGATTGCCCAGTCGTGGAAAGAAATGGTCTACGAACTTAACCGGGAAGGAGAGGTAGATGCATTGGATAGCCTGAACCGAGTGTGTGTGGTAGCCCAAAAGGTCGGTTTATTGGAGGCGTGGTTGGCGGGAAATTTGGAACGCCTTTTTGATTCAGGTTTGGAGAGGAGTGCGGAAAGAGGGCACGGGGAACTAGCTCTTGTGGTGGCGGAGGCAATTTGCAACGGGTTGAGTACTGAACTTGTCGAGTCTCAGCCTGTTATTGAGTATCTCGAGTCTCAAGATGCAAATATTGTCTATTGGCAGGAACGAGTTCAGGGGTTTGAGAGCTCTTCGGCTTTTAGTGGAAATAGCAATCTCGTCGGCGGTTTTCAGTTCGATTTGGCAACCTCTCTTGACTTGGATACGCTGGAGTCCATTTGGGTCGATGCTTCCCCGGCACTGAAAAGTGTTTTCATTCATCAACTCACGAAGCGCATTGAATTAGTTGATTCAGTACTGAAGTCTATCGGGAGTTCTGATAAGTTCGAGTCGGTTGAGCAAAAGAATGATTGTTTTGCCAGCGTACTTGAGAGTTACCACGCGGTGCTGCAGGCATACGGGCGATTACTTCTCTTTGCTTCTCATGAATCAGGGCGGCCGATTTCGCTTGGTGAAAGTGTACCTGGGGTCGAGGAGATCTTGCGTATTCGGCAAGAGACTCTGCAACGATTGCTGCAAAATGAACGTAAAGCTACGAATCTCTTGCCAAGCGCTTACTTTAACGTGAAGGAGGTTCACTTTCCGGTTGTGGGGTGCGACTTTGCTCGCCCGAAGACGCTCGAGGACATGTTCACCCTCGTTCATCAAGATCTCATGGGTGTAATGAGTCTATTTCTCAATCAGTCTGGTTTTGAGCCCCAGAACTTGGTGCAATCAACGACGCAGAGGCTAGTTGGAAATATAGAGAGGCTGCCGCTTGGAGACGGTCGCAAGCCCACTTTAGTGGCTGCAAATCGTGACTATCCTAAGACGGAGTTGCTCTTCAATTGTCCCATGCGCAGTCATTCAGCTCTAATCCGCCTGGTTGAAGATTGCAGGAAAGATGTAGTCTCTGTCGATGTGGCCTTTGGTGGAGATGACGAGAATGGGCGTTGGAGTACAATGGCCCCGTTAATTGAGTATGGAAGTGAAGTCCTCGGTCTGCGTTTCTCGGAAGGTGGGAAGCCAAACCCAAGCGACAATGCTCTTTTGGTGGGGTGGACTTTGAGTGGGGACGAATTAGAGCAGGGTGTTCTTGAGCAACGCATAGACAAGCTGATTGGGTATTGCATGAAATATTCTTTCGATGTTTCTTGTGATGGTGCTCACGACGAGGCGTGGGACGAGGTTCCGTATTCGTTGGCGGGCACCGAGCTTTCCGACCAGATCACTTTCTTCGCTTGTGTGGCTGGAATTGCGCCTGACGAGGCGCGAAGGAGGATCTTAAGCCCGCAATACCTGGCAAGCCACCCTTACGTGGCTCGGGATATTCTTTTGGGTCTTCGCGATAACTCCTCTCGAAGCGCTTTGGCGCAATCGAGTTTGGCTGCATCTAAGGCCTATTTATCAGCTCTTGAATTTCAGTTGGCTCAGGGTGGCCCCCTTCCAAGGCAACCCAAACTTGAAACAGTTATGGGATCGGCTTTGATGGCTGAGGATTCGGATCTCCGGCGCCGAGCGGGTGAGCTCGCTCGCTCTTTTCTCTCTAAATCCGGACTAAGAGCAGCGTACCCAGACTCTGCTGCAGCTCTTGCGAAGCTTCTTGTGCCGCCAAATCTTGAGCAACTTAGGGATTTCTTGAACGAGTGCCCAGCGAGTGTATTCGGTCTGTATGGAGTGGGGAATTACCTTGAAAGGGCGATAGGCAAGGCTTCCGGTGACGAAATGACGAAATTGCGTCTTTGCCATGAGTTGGTTGCGCAAGGGAGCTATAACAAGGGGAACGAGATAGCGAATTATGTTGCTGAATCGTTGAACGCCTTGAGGAGAAGCCGGAATGCATTGGTTAGAAAGCAAACTCTGAATTTGTGTCAGGGTATCGCGCGTTCGAAGGCTTGGAAGCAGGCCGGAGCAATTTCGATCGGGGTGCGATATGAAGTCGAAAGAGCTCTTCGTCACGCAGCAAGGTAAGAGAGCTGCAATGGAATATCAATTGGACAACCTCGGGATTTAGTCGTATCCTCCTTAGATTGTGGAAATCAAAAACCAACCTCCGGCTCTCGGATTCGAAACTCAATCGCAAAAGCATGATACTGCTGAAGTGGCAGAAAAAAGGCTCATTATCCAAACCGGTTTTTTGGACGCGCTGAATTTGAAGCCGAATCAAGTGGATTTGACCTTTAAGGATGGAACTTTTGAATTTATGGTTCGGCTGAGAAAAACCAATAAATTCAATGTTTTGCCATCTGGAACAACCATGAAGCGCGAGATAACCAAGAGCGTTGCTAGTGGAAGCTCTGAGGAGTTGGTTGGGCACTACAAGGGTGCGAGTCATGTGGTTTTAGGGACCATCGGGTTTGGGGAATCTACTCTCCACGGTGAAAAGCGAAATCACATTAATGTAACCATGAGATTGGTAGAGTCGAAAACCGGGCAGGTATTGCAGGCCGGGGATTCTAGCATTACTTGTGGTTCAGTTATCTTGGGCAGGACCATGGGGGCAGCGATTAGTGAAGCTCGGCAGAGAATGCGCGCTAAGCAAGGGCCCTTCTAGTTTAGAAACCCATGTGTTTGTCGTTTAGGCATTGCTTCACCCAATAGTTGCGGCTAGGTACTTGCTGGGTTAGCACGTCCCGACCTCCAGAACGGTCATGGGGATGAATTTATTTATGCCAAGTTAGTTTAGGAAACGGATACAATGAGTGTAAGAATTGAAAAAGATACTATGGGCGATATTGAAGTAGCTTCCGATCGATATTGGGGAGCTCAAACTCAGCGCTCTCTTACCAATTTTGCTATAGGTACGGATCGCTTTCCGCGGGAAGTTGTGCGTGCTTTGGGTATCGTGAAAAAATCTTGCGCTCAAGCGAACTTGAATCTTGGTCGGCTCGATGGGGCGATAGCGGAGGCGATTCTCGAAGCCGCTGATGAGGTGATAGAAGGCAAGCTTGATGAGCATTTTCCTTTGTCTGTTTGGCAAACAGGAAGTGGAACCCAAAGCAATATGAATGTGAATGAGGTTATTTCCAACCGCGGTATCGAGATATTGGGCGGTGAACAAGGAAGCAAGAACCCCGTTCACCCCAATGACCATGTGAATATGTCGCAATCGTCGAACGATACGTTTCCAACCGTGATGCATGTAGCGGCCGTATGCCAGATTCATGAACGACTTCTCCCGATGGCAAAGAAGCTGCGCGATACTTTGGATGCGAAGGCAAAAGCATTTACGGATGTTGTGAAGATTGGTCGCACCCATTTACAAGATGCTACTCCCCTAACATTGGGGCAAGAGTTTTCAGGGTATGTGGCTCAGATGGATATAGCACTGACGTCGGTTGAGGACTCATTGAAGCATCTCTATGAGTTGGCTCAAGGTGGAACCGCGGTTGGTACCGGCCTCAATACCCACCCAGACTTTGCCAAGCAGGTTGCAGCCAATATTGCGACGGCAACGGGGTACCCTTTTGTCACCGCGCCAAATAAGTTTGCGGTCTTGGCTGGCCATGATGCTCTTGTTATCGCAAGTGGCGCTACGAAGGCTCTCGCGGCGGTTCTCATGAAGGTGGCCAACGATATTCGCTGGTTAGCCAGTGGTCCGAGATGCGGCATCGGTGAAATTAAGATTCCTGAAAATGAGCCAGGAAGTTCAATTATGCCGGGTAAAGTCAACCCTACCCAGGCTGAAGCTCTCACCATGATTTGCGCTCAAGTTATGGGCAACGATATGGCCGTTAGTGTTGCAGGAGCATCGGGGAATTTTGAGCTCAATGTTTATAAGCCTGTGATGATTTTCAATCTCCTCAATTCAATTCGTCTTCTAGCAGATGGCTGCGAGTCGTTTGAGAAGAATTGCGCTTATGGAATTGAACCGGTAGCGGAGCGAATTGAAGAGAATTTGAGGAACTCTTTGATGTTGGTAACGGCTTTGAATCCAGTTATTGGCTATGACAATGCGGCAAAAATAGCCAAGAAAGCGTATAAAGACGGGACGAGATTGATCGATGCGGCATTGGAACTGGATTTGCTGACCGAGGAACAATTTCTCGATGCGGTCAAACCTGAATTGATGGTCGGTCCAAAAGCTTAACGTTGCTTTCAGAGTAAACCGGGTCTGCTTTATAAAGCCTAAAGCAGAGCTTTCTCTAAACTTAGCAATATAGGTTCGTGGAGCTTTAGATACTTAAGTATGCTAGCATTTCTTTGACGACGGCGAGTTTGTTGGTTCGTGAGGCTCCGCTTACGCTTTTACTCTCCCAAATTGCTTTCGCTTTATGAAGATTCTCGTTCAATTCGGCTCGAGTTTGTCCATCGGCCTTGGCTGTCTCTAAAACCTTTTCTCCGTCGAGCTCCTCTAAGGAGCTGGCGAAGAGGCTCTTGTAAACTTTTTTCCCGAGTATTTCTTTCGCATCGGTTTTTGGACTCAGCCAACATAGAAGCTCGGAATGAGTCGAGTTACGAATGGTATTGATGGCGCAATAACGTTCGTCTTCAACAAGCCGTGCAAGGTTGGATGCGATTAACCGGCGGGAGGCTTCTTCTAGATTGTCGAAGACCGTTGCCTTACCATCGAGGGGGCAGGCTGCCCGGACTAAAAGACTTAAGTCCTTTTTATGGTTGGCATGGCTGGTTGTCGCTAACAGTTCAACCTCCTCGATTTGGTGTGTAGACAACGACGGTGCTGAGGTCTGAGATGGTAGTCTTTGGGGGGCTGTTTGAGTTCCAGCGGATATCATGGTTGGGCGCTGGCGGGGGGAGGGGCAAGACTCAGTGCGCGCGGTGGGCTCGCTGGTGCGCTCCGCGCTAGAGCTGGATTGCATGTGCTGACTCAAAATCTTCTGGGCTTCGCTCGACAGTTGCTTAAAGGAGACACTTCCCGTGGAGCCGACGAGTTGGGAGGCTCTTTCAAGCAGGGCTTGAGAGACTTCTCCATAGGCGCAGGTATTCGGGTTAGACAACACAATTTGATCGCTTAGAATACTGAAATCAGGTGAAAAATTTGTTCTCATAACCTCAACTCGGTCGCGCTCGGAGATCGGCGCGGCAGGTGTTTGCTCCCGAATGGGAGAAAGAGGATGTGTAGTGGATGATAGAGTGACTCTCATTTTAAACCTTTCCTAAGAAAATGTGTGGCAATTCAGGAAGTGGTATGTCCCCTAGTATCGGGGGGGATACAAAAATGGTGCTCTCGTTGGACGAATTATCTATGG
>CAXGXL010000121.1:0-8254 GCA_964013555.1 uncultured bacterium | reverse complement strand
AAGAACCCGAATTCGAGCTTGAAAGTGTACCGAGTTTCCAGGGCCCGAGGGTCGTGCCAAATATGGACTGGGTGAATCCTTCCCTTGACTTAAGTGAAGGCACCGAGTCGACGCAAGAGGAGTCTTCATTGTCTACTGCATTTGGCGTTCCAGTGGAGTCGTGTGATTTTGATTATGCTTTTGATTATTCTCAGGTCGATTGGTCTCCAGTTGAATATTCGGATTTATTGTCCCAGCAAGCACAAGCCTTTGAAGGAGATTTTGAACGAGCCGGCGACTCGATCGCCTATTTGGAGCCTCTTCCACCATCTACGTGGGAACTTGAATTGCCCCGCGAGAATAGCTTCTTTGCTGGCTTTCCCCTTGAAACTCTTACAATGCCCAATTACCAAGACGACATGCCATTATTTGTGCGTGCCAAAGAGTGGGGGGAAGAAACCCGCTGCTACGAGCTTCCTGGAGGAGCGAGTCTATTAACGGAGCGAGAAGCTTACGAATTGTACGTTGAGATAGTTAGGAAAACCCTTTGGCACGAGGTCAATCAGTCCTTAGGGGCACGCACAGTTGTTGGTTTTAGAGGAACTCATCCTGGCGAGTTTTTGTGGAACGAAAATCGGCCCAATAGATTTAACGATACGTTGGTCCTTTTATGGCAGGATAGCCAAGGTCCTCATGTTCGTGAATTTCCGGTTGTAACGGATACTGGAGCGGTCGACTTTGGGTACCATAGTAGTTCTTCTTTACGACCCAACCGGCATTACAGTTACAGTAATGATTGGCATCGTAGCTACAATGCCCTCAAGATGCAGGAATGGGGCTACCGGGTCCGAGATGATTCCAACCACAATGGACACTGGGATGGTGACCGGAATGGTTGGTATTCAGGAGGGGATGCAGATCACGATAGGACAGGAGCCGGTCACAATATTCATATGGCGTCCAAGAATGCACCATTGTATTTTGCATCGGTGAACAATTGGTCGGCAGGGTGTCAGGTTATTCCAGGAGTCGCAAATTGGAACGAATTTTTGACTAATGCTTGGACTGGCCTTGGGGATAGTGTGGATTATTTCTTAATTGATACTCGGGATATTGCACCAGCTGTCTGGCGTGAATGCGATGAAGATTTGGGAACTCATATCTGTCCATTTGAGATAAGACAATTTCCGTTTGTTCATTCGGGAAATACGGCAGCTAGTTCCGAAAGTAGGAATGATATTTACAATTGTTCGCCAGCGAATGAGAGCGGTCCTGAAGTTGTCTATGTGATAAACCTACGTGAAAGTGGTACGCTTTCGTTTAGCGTGCGTGTTGAAGACGAGGATTTGGTTGATCCGGACGTGCATTTACTGTGGGGCAATGACTCGAGGGCTTGCCTGAGTCGAGCTCACAGGGGGACATCTTATTCTGTGGGGCCAGGGCGATACTTGATTGTGGTGGATACATGGGTCAATGCCCAGGGGGAGGTTCTATCTGGGGAGTATGAATTGAGTGTGGACTTTGATTAGTGTTTAGGGGGCTTTCAGATGACCATTTTGTTCTGCGTGGTCCAATTCTTTTTTCACCATGGTCCACAACATGGAGCAGGCTTTTTCGACTTTTGCATTTTTTTCGAGGACTTGCTCTTTCCTGATTCCGTTTTCTACCCAACTTTGGCCTGAGTTGTTGAGGTTTTGAAGAATGGGAAGAACTCGGTCCATGCCTCTTGCATACTTGGCTTCAGGGGTCTTTTCGTTTTCGAATTCATGCCAAAGACTTTCAAATTCAGCTCCAATGGAGTCAGGCAAGAGAGCAAAGAGTCTTTTGGCTGCTTGTTTCTCAGCTTGATGTCGCATTTGTGCGTCACCATCGTCATAGACGATGGTATCTCCAGTATCAATTTCAACAATATCATGCAGTAGGAGCATTTTTAGCACTTTTGTTATATCGACATCTTCGTTGGCATAGGGCTGCATTGCCAGGGCAAAAAGGGCTATTTGCCAGCTGTGCTCGGCTGAATTTTCGTATCGATTTTGGCCGACTGGCTTGATCTTACGCAGCACCCCCTTGAGTTTTTCCATCTCTAAAATGAAAGTTATTGTACTTTGGATATCTTTAATCATCTTTTAGGCTGCTCCATTAGGAGGTGATGCGGATAGACGAGCGATTTTTTGCATTGTTCCATTGACCTTTTCTATCTTGAATGTCAATTCGAGCAAAGCAGCACTTCCTTAGGAAAATTAAATGAGTCGAGAAAATGAGTCTGTAAGTCTTCAAGCTCTCAAGAATAACGATAGAGCCGCGGTGCTTTCCTTGTCAAATGGTCTCGTTAATCGAGGATTTGCTTTGGTGCGTTTGGATGAGAGCACGGAGTCGGATCTCTTGCGAAATGCCCTTATCAATTTTCAAGAGTTGGGAGAGTTT
This sequence comes from uncultured bacterium, assembly GCA_964013555.1. Lineage (GTDB taxonomy): Bacteria > Myxococcota > XYA12-FULL-58-9 > XYA12-FULL-58-9 > JABJBS01 > CAXGXL01. The sequence goes on along the minus strand of CAXGXL010000121.1, from coordinate 5,851 downwards.
CGATTTCCTCCAGTTGGCAAGCAAGTAAAATATCAGAGCGAGCACAAAATGTGCTTTAAGATACTATTTGAGGTTACGAGACACTGCCTGAAGGCATTGCTCGAGGGGAACCCATCTTTTCTTGCCTCCGATACGCGACTCTTTTCGGCTCTGGAAGAGTCCTTTGCGCCGAACTTCGTTGTATTCGGGCCCGATGGGGAAAACAATTTTCCGTTCACGCAGGAGAAAGAGGCGTTTTCTACTTCTTTCTTCAATATATTCAACTACGACCATGGGCTTCTCAACGCCCATCGAGATCGGTGCTTGGTAACGGCTATTTTCGTGAATCAACAAAGACAAGGAAGTGGGGCCAAGAGCGCATTGTGGATCAAAGGGAGCGACGGAAGCTGGATCAACACGGATGCATTGGTCGCCGATAATGAAGTCGTTATTTTATTGGGGGAAGAGTTTCAAGAGTTGGCGAAATCTGTAGGATTGCCATTTTGGGCGGCAGAACATTGCATCCGGGTAGATCCGCATGGTCCAGCAATTGCTCGGGCGCATCATCGCCCCGATCCGGATACATTAAAGATTGGCAACCGCATAAGCGCAGCGTTTGTCTTGAGTAACTAAAGAAAGAAGCAACAATGATAGGACGGTTGAGAGTTTTAGGGTGGCTTGAGGGAGCCTCATTAATTGTGTTGGTTTTTGTGGCAATGCCTTTGAAATATTTGGGAGATATGCCTGTTTATGTTCGTTATGTGGGAACCGTGCACGGCATTTTCTTTCCTCTTTATTGTCTCCAACTAATGTATGTTGGGTGGAAGGTACCCTGGTCGATGAATAAGGTTTTGACCTTTTTTGTGGCAGCTTTGATTCCTTTTGGGACGTTTGCGCTGGATGGTCGATTACAAGAAGAAGCTGTGGAAAACTAGATTCGAAGTTTTGAGTCTTAAGGACGGTGCTTGTTGATTTTGATGATTCCGCTAGTGCATCCAAGAGGACATTGTAGCTAGAAGGTAACTTGGAGCTGGGTCCTAAACCGATAGTTATCTGGTTCGTAACCCGCAACTTCGTGGATTTCTTTACCGAAATCTGACTGCCATTTGACTTGGTGTCCATAGAAATACGATGAGACGCCAAATATATATTCCGTTGTTCCGGAGTTGGGGGAATCCTCTTGAAATTGGGTATATCGCAGTACAGGCACGAGTTTGTCGGTGATGTGGTAGCTCATTTGAAGGTGGTAGCCGTGGAGGCCTGTTTCTAGAGATTCTTTGTCGTCTTCTACTGTGGCCATGGATAGATAATACGCACCTGTTGCGGCTAAACCATGCATTTTGATTACAAAGTCAACTTGGCTATCTAGTGCGCGTCCATTTTGTTCGTGAAGATCAAGATTTAATAGGGAGCTAGCGGCGATGCCAAATCGCAGATCCCCGCCTGTGTGATCTCCTTCGCTGTATCCTTTGAGTTTTCCATGATTGTAACCAACACGTAGAGCCAGCTGAGGGCCAAATTGTGAAGGGACATTTGTAAATTTACCGTTGGAAATATCACCTGTTTCGGTGTCTGCCCTAGCGCTGAACCAGGGCTTGTCTCCGGTGCCGTTGTAGAGTCCAAGTGCCCATTCAAATCGTGGCGATTTGCTATAGTTATTGTGTAATAAGAGGCCAATATCCCGTCCGGCCCCAAACGCTTTGTCAGTGGTTGCTCGCTCTACCAATTCGAGACGACTACTGGAGTTGAGCTGTTGCCGTGAAAACGGTTTTTTCATTTGCCCAACCCGAATTCGCACGTCTCCTGCGATTCTGTAGTCGGTATAGAAATCCTTGAGGTTTAAAAAGCCTTTTCCAAAGTCGGGCTGAAATTTAAAGCTGAGGTCCTTATTCCAGATATTTCCGCTGAAGGTAATTCGGGCTCTGGGAACCGCTAAGTGGCTTTCGTCGTCTTGAATTGTATTTTCGGCGCCATCAATGATTTCATATACGAAGCGGGACTGAACTCGTGAGCCTATACGCAATTTAAAGTTACCGTCGTTACTTTGGATAAAGAAGCCTTTCTTATAGCCAACGTTTTCTTCTGAGTTGGCCATAGCGGTTTCGAAGGACAGTAATGCGCCGAGGATGATTACGGTGCCGAAGAGTCTTTGTTGCATTTTCTTACCAGGGTCTTTCTTGTTACAAAATAACTTTGAGCTAGCAATGAACGAAGCCTATTTCGATTTTCGGTGTGGCACTAACGTGACATATCTTTCATATTTTTGTTATATTTAACTCAGAGTGTCACAATTTAAGCTCGGTGACAAAAAGTGAGCGGTTGTTTTTTGGAAAACCTGGTTGTTACCGGTCGGTAGAGAGACAGAGCGGCTTAGCCGTAACGACCTTCGATATAATCTGCGGTTTCTTGGTTTTGTGGTGAGACAAACATATCACCGGTTTTGGTGTGCTCTACTACTTTACCCATCAACATAAAAACACATTCGTCACTGGCGCGTCTTGCTTGGGCCATATTATGGGTCACAACTAGAATGCTGTATTCACCTCTTAGATCCCAGATTAATTTTTCAACCGCTTCTGTGGCCTTTGGGTCAAGTGCCGAACAAGGCTCATCCATCAGGAGTAGGGATGGCTTGAGGGGTAGTAGACGAGCGATGCAGAGCTTTTGTTGCTCTTCAAGAGAAAGTCCAGTGGCTTTGTTATCGAGCCGATCTTTGATTTGGTCCCATAAGAGAACTTTTCTCAGAGATGTCTCTATTAGCTCATCAGCTTTACTGGCCTCAAGTTTACCAGGGTTATGAAGTCTGTACGCAAATAAAACATTGTCCCGAACGGATAAGGGCAACGGGTTAGGACGTTGAAAGACCATTCCAATATTCTTGCGAACCTGCAAAAGCTCTACATTGTCGCCATAGATATCTAGACCATGTACTTGGATTGTGCCGGTGGTTCGAACGTAACCGAGGCGTTCGTTGATGCGGTTGACGGAGCGTAAGAGTGTGGATTTACCGCAGCCCGACGGTCCGATCATGGAAGTGACGATGCCGTGTTTGATATCGAGGTTGACATCAAAAAGAGCTTGAAAAGTGCCATACCAAAGATTGAGGTTTTTGGTTTGGATTGCAATATTGTTCTCAGCCAAAACGACCCTCCACGTAGTCTAAGGTTCGTTGGTCTTTGGTGTTGCGGGTAAATAAATTTTCGGTGCTGTTGACTTCCACACATTCTCCCATGAGGAAAAATGCGGTTCTATCCGCGAGCCGCCTAGCTTGTTGGACTAAGTTTGTTACTAGAATAATAGTCATTTCTTTACGTAGCTCTTTGAGGACATCTTCGATTCGCATGGTTGTCACCGGATCGACTGCAATTGAAAACTCATCTAGCAAAAGTAGATCGGGTTCTTGGGAGAGTGCCCGCGCTATGGTGAGGCGCTGTTGTTGACCCCCGGAAAGAAGAGAGCCCAGAGAGTTGAGCCGGTCTTTGACTTCGTCCCAAAGTGCCGCACGCCTTAAGCATCTCTCCACGATGACGTTCAAGTCTGCTTTGTTCTTGATTCCACGCAATCGAGGTGAGAGAGAGACATTGTCGTAAATGGTCATAGGCAGACCAACCGGTAGTGGAAAAACTACGCCGATTTGTTGACGCAACGCATAGATATTACGCCACGATTTGATATTCTTTCCTGCAAAGACAATATCGCCTTCGACTTTCATACCAGTGGTCATTTGGTCCATGCGGTTAAGAGCCCGCAAGAAGGAAGTCTTCCCACTATTGGCAGGGCCAATAATGCCGAAGATTTCGTTTTCTTGAATCTCAAAATTCACATTTTGTAGAGCAAGAGTGTTGCCATACTTAATGGTAAGGTTCTTTACGGATAGTTTAGGCGCCTTGGTGGTTTGGGTCTCTTCTACCATTTTTTCTTACCTCGCAAATACATTCGGAAGGCAATGGAAATAGAATTTAACACTACGACCAAACCAAATAAGACTAGAGCAACACCGTAGGGGAGGTGTTCGGGAACGTGTGGAACTTGGGTTGAAATGACAAAAAGATGCAGCGACATTGCCATGGTTTGGTCAAAAACCGATTGGGGCAAAAAGGGAAGAAACAAGGCGGCGCCGGTAAACATAATCGGAGCGGTTTCGCCGACGGTTCGAGAGATTTCCAAGATGATTCCCGTTAAGATACCGCTGATGGAGTTGGGCAAAACCACATGTCGAATGGTTTGCCATCGACTTGCTCCCATATTCCAGCAAGCTTCACGAAAAGCTTGCGGCACGGCTTGCATGGATTCGCGGGTAGAAACAATGACTACCGGCAAGGTCATGACCGCTAGGGTTAAGCTAGCAGCTAAGATACTCGTACCGAATTGAAAAAAGAGAACAAATGCGCCGACCCCAAAAAGGGCATGTACGATAGATGGAACACCGGCAAGATTAACAATGGCTAGATTGATGAGTCGAGTAAGCCAATTATCAGGAGCGTATTCACTTAAATAAAGAGCCGCCGCCACCCCAACAGGAACCGATGCAATCAAGGCTATTCCCACGATCCACAGTGTCCCAACCAGGGCAGGAAAGATTCCGCCCTCGGTCATGCCGTTGCGAGGATCTGTGAGGAAAAAGTCAACCGAGAGTGCTTCTGCTCCGTGACTCACCAAAAGCGAGATGATGATAGCTACAGGAACAATGAGCATGATCGTCATCATCAAGAAAAGAATCTTAAAGAGTTTTTCCGTTTTTTGGTTTTGGAGGTTCAGCTCAGTAGTTTGAAACATTTTATCCCTCCTTTCGAATGCCGCGAACGATAAGATCCGCCGTGAGATTGATTACGAAGGTTACCGCGAATAGAAAAATACCTAGCGTAAAGAGCGCTTGATAGTGGTCGGAGCCATGGGCGGTTTCACCCAATTCGGCGGCAATGGTTGCTGTAAGGGCTCGCACCGAGTCAAAAGGCGAGGATGGAAGATTCACGGAGTGTCCACTGGCCATAAGAACCGCCATGGTTTCGCCAAATCCGCGACCGACTCCTAAAAGAACTGCTGCCATCAAACCGTTTTTCGCAGATGGGATGACAACGCGGTAGATGACTTGCCACCGAGTTGCGCCCATAGCCTCAGCGGCTTCTCGGTAGGTTTCAGGAACCGCTTTGAGTGCATCTTCGGCGATGGTGGTCATAATGGGAGCAGCCATAAGTCCTAAAATGACTCCGGCATTGAGTACATTGAGTCCGACGGGGACTCCAAAAGTATCAATGATGAACGGATTCATGATGGTTAACCCGATAAAACCCCAGACTACCGAAGGAATCGCTGCAAGAAGTTCGACTAATACCTTCAATACTTCCCGGGTTCGGCCTGTGGCGAATTCACCAATAAAAATGGCTGCTCCTAAAGAGAATGGAACAGCGATTAGCATGGCAAATCCGGTGATGCTGGCAGTACCAGCCATAAGCGCCATCGAACCATAGGTTGGGTTGTCATCAGATGTGGGCCGCCATAGGGGAGACCCAAAAAACTCCAGGAGATCAAAGCGGCCAAAGAGAAAGCCGACTCCCTGGGTAGTGACAAAGACAAAAATAGCAATAATAAAGATAATTGCAGAAATACCGCCTAAAAAGACAAGTACTCTGACGAATAAGTCGATGTACCAATCGAGGTTTCGTTTATCTAAATCTTTGCTTTGGGCAGGAGAGGGGGTCATACTTCATCCCAGTGCTCTCCACGAAGTTTCATCATGATGTCTTCGAGAAAAGCGGCGATTGTTTCGAAGGCGGCCTCTGGTCCCATTCCCTCCTCGATGGGGCAATCGACCACAATGGTGTGAAATCCGGGGCGCGGAAAGTGCTTAGGAGCATCTTTTTCAAGCGCCATG
>CAXGXL010000120.1:0-8286 GCA_964013555.1 uncultured bacterium | reverse complement strand
TAAACACGCATTCACCGACGAAAACTATACATCAAGTTCCACTATCGTAACCCCATCACCACCTTCGTGACTCTTTCCCGGACGAAATCCAACAACGTATGGAGAGATGTCTAAAAGCCCTCGAACCACCTTCTTTAATACCCCCGCCCCATGTCCGTGTACCACCGATATTTCTCGAACTGCTTTGTTGTAACTTCGGTCTAAAAACGCTTCAAGCCGATCACTAGCATCATCCGCTCTGACTCCTCGGAGATCGCATCGTGTGGACTCGTTCTCGAGCAATCCTGGGACAACTTTATCACCTGAGCGCTTTTCGCTTCCAACGGTGCTAGACTTCCCGGCAGGCTTAAGCTTAAGTGCCATCAAATCTCCCTTCTTGACGGTCATTTTTAAGGCTCCCATCGCTACTTGAATTCGATTTCCGTCAACTGAGACAACTTCGGCTTCTTTTTTGAGATTCCGAAGTAAGACTCTCATACCGGGCTCAACAATATCCGGGATAGGCGCCAGAGCCTTTTCATCCTCACAAAGAATGACACTCTCTAACTCTTCCTTGCGCTCTTGGATTCTCTTCTCTTTATTAATGAGCTCTTGGTTCGCCCGCTGGGCCCTGTGAATCGTTTTGTCACCACGCAATTCACTTAGAATTTTGCGAGCGCTCTGACGAGCCTCCTCCATCTCAACTGCGAGTTCTTTCCTGATTGACAATTCTACTTCAGCCCGCTCTCGCTTGAGTGCATTACGCTCGATTTTTAAATTAGCCTTTTGGCGACGCGATTCCTCTATTTCGGTTCGAAGCTCCTCTTGAAGAACTTGCAGCTCTTTAGATTGTTCATCTAGGGTTCTTAGGGCGACAGTGAGAGCCCCCCTACCTGATAAATGCTCCGATGCTCGCTCCAAGACAATCTCCGGCAATCCCACTCGAGCCGCTACATCGAGTGCATTCGAGATTCCTGCAACGCGCAATTCAAGCCGGTAAGTAGGCTGACCTGTTTTGGGTTCTAGCCCAACTCGTGCATTGACAAATCTAGGGTCATTTATTCCCATAGCTTTTATTTCTTCGAGGTGAGTGGTCACCACCACCAGTGCACCTTGTGCAATAAGCTGCTCCAAAACTGCCTGGGCTATAGCGGCCCCCTCAACCGGATCTGTGTCAGCAGCGATTTCGTCAACCAACACCAACCATCCATCACAAGCATACTTGAGCGCCTCAGATAAATACTCCAAGTGAGCTGAAAATGTTGAAAGCTGCTGCTCAATATCTTGCGCATCCCCTACCGCCGAAGCCAAGCCACTTAGAAACGGAAAGGTCGAGCCACGTGAAACCGGAATAGGCAACCCTGCACGGATCATAAGAGCACAAAGGCCGATAGCAGTCATCGTGACGGTCTTGCCCCCTGCATTGGGGCCCGAAATCACCAATGATCTTTCATTTGCCTCCAGCTTGACTGTATTGGCTACCACCTTCTCACCTTGCAGAATCAAAAGCGGGTGCCGTAGCTCATTTAGGTGAAACGCTCTAACCGACTCTGCGCTCTGGTATTTAGTAGACAAAAGCTCGGGCGACTCCGCCTCAAGAACACCGGCTAGCTTAGCACATGCTTGAATAACATCGAGCTCCCCAAGAAGAGAAAGAGCCTTTTCGAGAATCTCCGCGTGCTCCCCTACATCTGATGAAAATTCCGCAAGAACTTTTTGCTCTTCGTCGCTCACGCAAGACTGAGCAATCGTCAATTCATTGCCCAAGGGTACCAAAGACTGCGGCTCTACAAAGATTGTTTGACCCGAATTCGATGCGTTGTGAACAATGCCTGGCATCTTAGAACGCTCCGAAGACTTAATTGGCAGAACATATCGTTCACCACGCACAGAATAGAAGTCGTCCTGGAGCACTCCGTCAAGTTGATTGTCCCCCAAATACGACTCAATTTTTCGTTTCATTTGCCGATGCAATGAGCGTGTTTGCTCGCGATACATCTGCAACTCATAACTCGCATCATCACGAATTAAGCCGTTGGGTTGAATAGTAGACTGAATCCGGGATGCCAACGGCGCCAAGGCGGGTAAAGCCTCCCCATACTTAGAAACAAGAGGCGCTTCATCTCGAAGTGATTTGAGGAATTTTCGAATATCCGCAGCTGCTCTTATTAAGGTACCACAAGCTAAAACCTCAGCCGCCTCTAGTGTGGCCCCCTTTGAAGCTCGATGCAACAACTCACCAACGTCATCAATTCCCCCCAGGGGCAACGGAAGTTCTTGCTTGATCAAATTTCGAACCTCCTCAATTCGAGCAAATGAAGCAAATGCCTCCTCTTTCGTGTTCAGAAATGGCAAGTCTATGGCCTTTTGCACGCCGCGGGTCGTCACGGCGAACCCAGCGAGAGTTCGCAATAACTTACTCCAGCCCAAGTCATTGAGAGCCCGTTGATTCAATATAAAATTACTTTTCATCGTCCAAATCCCAGCGAATATTCACCTCTGTTTTATCGGCTATCTCTACCCAATCGAACCAGAGCACGCAATCACTTGCATCAGAGCTTTGTCCTCCCGCTTGACCTAGAAACGTAGTACGCATAGATCTTGATTCAAAGTGTAAATGCGCACCAACCACTAGGACGGCAACGCCATGAACCAGCCACCATTCACCTCCTTTCGCCCTGTTCCCCGGACCGGTGTCATCTACGTTAATGAAGAAGCTTTCAAACGCGGATTCAGCTATCACGCCACCGGCTGGTGTAACTTGGGCCAGGGTCAGCCCGAAGCAGGCAAGCTCCAAGGAGCTCCTGACCGAATTGATGCTATTCAAATTGATCCGAATGATCACGAATATGCCCCCGTACCGGGTTTACATGAGGTGCGAGAAGCCATCGCCGACCTCTACAATAGCCTCTATCGAGCTGGAAAAGAATCCCAATATACCTCGGAAAATGTGGCGGTTTGCAGCGGAGGTCGAATCGCATTAACCCGGGTCGTTGCCTCATTGGGGCATGTCAATCTTGGCCATTTTCTTCCTGATTACACCGCCTACGAGGAGTTGCTTGACTCCTTTCGCACTTTTACCTCAATCCCGATTCTACTCGAAAAAGAGCGCAACTATGATTTCCCTGTGGAGGAACTCCGCAAGGAGATACTAGGGCGAGGCCTTGGCGCCATTCTCCTCTCAAATCCGTGTAACCCCACAGGAAAGCTCATTCACGGAAAACTCCTTCAAGAATGGGTCAGCTCAGCGTGTGAGCTGGACTGTGCACTCATTTTAGACGAATTTTATAGTAACTATATCTGGACTGGCAATTCGGCCAAAGCAACCGTCAGCGCTGCCGAATACGTAAAAGACGTCAACCGCGATCCCATTATCCTGCTCAACGGACTAACCAAAAATTGGCGTTATCCCGGTTGGCGGCTTGGATGGGTGGTGGCCCCGAAGGATATTATTGAATCCGTATCCTCCGCCGGTAGTTTTCTAGATGGTGGTGGTTCCCGGCCTCTGCAACGGGCAGCCCTTCCCTTGCTAAAACCTGAAACCGTCTTCAAAGAAACGGTCGCTATCCAAAAAGCTTTTGCTCCAAAAAGGGAATTCATGCTTGAACGGCTCAAATCACTAGGGATCGAAACAGATTTAGACCCCGGTGGCACTTTTTATGCGTGGGGAAACCTATCGAAGCTCCCTCATTCCATTTCAAGCGGCATGGACTTCTTCCAGGCAGCCCTAGACCACAAAACCATCGTGGTCCCCGGAGAGTTCTTTGACGTAAACCCGGGTAAACGCCGGCCTGGACGGGCTTCGCGTTTTCGAAACTACGCTCGCTTCTCTTACGGGGCACCCCTATCAATCATTGAAGAGGGAATGAACCGACTTGAATCAATGATTAGCTCCCGTCGATAAAGCCCAACCTCAGAACTCGCTCTTTTATGCCGCTACTTGCCTTAACAATCGCTGCGGGAATAGGTGCCACCATTTCAGGATTAGTCGGAATGGCGGGCGGCACTTTTCTCTTGGCTGCCATGATTGTCTTGGGCGTAACCAACCCTATTCTGATTCCATTACATGCAACCATTCAACTGGTTTCAAACTGCACCCGCGTCATCGCTCATCGCCACCATATACGCTGGCGTCCCTTTTGTGCCCTCGCCCTTGTAGCCACCCCGTGCCCTATCGTTGGTCTCCAAATCGCAGGTCTTTTGGATTTTGAAACGATAAAGCAGCTCATGGGAGTGCTTATTCTCTATGCCGCTTGGCGCCCAAAGTCTGATGCAATTGACCTACCGGAAAAAGCAGCATTTGGTATTGCAGGCATGCTGGGAGGAACATTGGGAGTCGTTGTCGGAGCAGTGGGGCCCCTAATTGCCCCTTTTTTCCTTCGAAGCGATATGAATAAGAATAATATCATCGCCACGAAGGCTCTGTGCCAAGCGTACCTACACACGCTCAAAATTATTGCCTTTGCATCCATTGGCGTAGAAATAGTCAACGAGGGAGCTGTGCTTGTCATGATGGCTTCAGCGACAATAGCCGGTACCTATTTAGGTAAATTCCTTCTTCACCGAGTTGATGAAGGCAAGTTCCGGCTACTCTACAAAATCGTACTAACCTGCCTTGCTCTGCGACTCATTCTAGGAGTGTTTCTAAGATGAAAGCAATTTCAATTCACGATCCTGGTAAAAATGCTCAATTGGTACTTGAAGAAGTCCCTGACCCCCTTATGGGTTCCTCGGACGTTCTCATTCGCGTCGCCTACTCTTCTGTAAACAGAGCAGATCTACTTCAAGCTCGAGGACTCTACCCTCCCCCAAAAGGAGCTTCCCCTATTTTGGGTCTCGAATGCGCCGGAAAAGTTGAGCAGATAGGACAAGACGCTTCACAAATAGCACCCGGAATCAAACCAGGCATGCCAGTGATGGCTCTCCTAACTGGCGGCGGTTACGCACAAAAGGTGGTCGTTGATGCTCGTTGTGTCCTTCCGGCACCATCAATTCTAACCGGTCCCCAAGCTGGGTCGTTTACCGAAACCTACCTCACTGCCTACCTCAATATTTTCCTCCTCGGTGGCATCACAAAAGGAAACACGGTCCTTATCCATGGAGGCAGTGGGGGAGTAGGCACAGCGGCAATTAATTTATGTGAAAGTGCGGGAGTCACAACAATAGTGACGGCCGGTTCCAGCGAGCGATGTAATAACTGCCTACACCGAGGCGCTAGTAAAGCAATCAACTATAGCACAGAGAACTTTGCCAACGAGGTCAACGAATTCACCAACGGAGATGGGGTCGACCTAATTCTTGATTGTATAGGAGCGCCCTACCTTGAGCCGAACTTGAATTGTTTGAAATCCGATGGACGCCTCGTGATCATTGGACTGATGGGCGGCACACAGACTCAGCTCAATATGGCAAAACTCTTAATGAAGCGTGTGAATATTATTGGCTCCACACTTAGGTCCTTAAGCACCCAGCGAAAAGCGCATATCATCCAATCTTTTCAAAACCAGTTTGGCAGTGAATTGGCCTCAGGAAAGCTGATACCGCTCGTCCATAAGATCGTAGACCTTGAAAATGCCCAAGATGCCCACGAAATTCTCAAACAAAGCGCTCACTTTGGTAAAGTAGCACTCCAGATCGAAGCCTAATCCTGCTAGTAGACTCCCAATATAATGCGTCTGCGCTTTGAATTGAGGAGATATCATGACCACCATAGGAACGCCACACACCAGCTCTGCGACCAAATTGATGTTATTGGGCTCCGGCGAATTGGGCAAAGAAGTGCTCCTCGAAGCCCAGCGCCTCGGAGTTGAAGTCATCGCTCTAGACCGATACGCGAATGCGCCGGCAATGCACGTTGCTCATAGGAGTCATGTCGTCAACATGGGAGACGGAGCCGCACTTCGCGCCATAATCGAGCAAGAAAAACCCGATTTTATCGTCCCAGAAATCGAGTCCATCGCTACCCAAACGCTTCAAGAACTGGAAAATGAAGGTTTCAACGTAGTCCCCACCGCCCGCGCTACTCGACTAACCATGGACCGGGAGGGAATTCGAAAACTAGCCGCGGAGGAATTAGGACTTACAACGTCCCCCTACAAGTTCGCCCAAACCAAAGAAGAATTTGTCTCTGCAGTGCAAACCATTGGTTTTCCCTGCGTCGTCAAACCAGTCATGAGCTCTTCCGGAAAAGGCCAAAGTACAATTCGAAACGACGATGATATAATGCCAGCCTGGCAATATGCACAAGACGGCGCTCGCGGTGAGGGTGACAACGTCATTGTTGAAGGCTTCGTTGACTTCGATTATGAAATAACGCTCCTCACGCTTCGTCATGCAGGGGGCACCAGCTTTTGTGCGCCCATTGGGCACCGGCAAGAAGGCGGCGACTACCAAGAATCCTGGCAACCACAAGCCATGACCGATAAAGCCCTTGCTGCGGCCCAAACAATGGCAAAAGCAATTACAGACAATCTTGGAGGATATGGCATCTTTGGCGTCGAGCTCTTTATCAAGGGAGATGAAGTTATTTTTAGCGAAGTGTCCCCGCGTCCCCACGATACTGGAATGGTGACAATGATATCCCAAAACCTCTCCGAATTTGCGCTGCATGTCCGTGCTATTTTGGGACTGCCCATTCCTCTAATCGAACAACTTGCGCCAGCAGCCTCGGCAGTCATTCTAGCTCATGGAAACTCAACCCAACCCTCTTACAAAATTTCTCCCGAAGCGCTTGCTCTTCCAGGAACCTCCTTGCGTCTATTTGGCAAACCAGAAGTTCAAGGTGAACGACGTATGGGGGTGGGCCTTGCCCTAGGCAAAGATACGAATGAAGCACGGCAAAAAGCCCTAATAGTTGCGAATTCTATAGAAGTCGAGCTCTAGTATCGCAACGAGTGTGCCTTGGCTAGAATTCTCACAAAGACCTCCCCCGCCTCGCTAGCTCTTTTGCCAAAGGTCACGACCCCATCTTCGTGCCCGGCCATCACATAGCATTTTGACTCTGGTAAATTAGTAGAATCATAGAGTCGTTTTGTTTCCAATGCCATTGCACGCGTTCCATATTCAACATCGGCATTCGTCGTCGGTAAGCCAAGTTTTTTTGCGGCATTCCAAATAATAGGGACGTGACCGTGAAACACAAAGCGAATATCCGAATTCAGGTCATAAATAGAGCCGTGAGTAAGAGACTCTGAAGACGGAGCAATTTCACCAGAGCTATGCACTACGTTGTTCTCGATATCGTATTCATCTACCACACATAGATGCTCATAATTTAGCTCCGCAATTTCACCAGTTTGTGTACCTGTAATCAAAAAACGACGTTGGCCGGGACCACTGGAAAAAGGAGGTAACCTGGCGCTAACATTACCGTATCCCGCCCCTCCGTATCGCTTCGGATCTTGGCCTACTACTCCCAAATCAAACAACACTCTGCGCCAACCCAGTAGGGCCTGCCCCACTTCAGCAATCCCCCCCAGTGACAACGCCACATGGCGATGGTTAGCCTGAAATTTAGTAACTCCTTCTTGCACCGCCGTTTTCTATCGAGTGTAGGAAACCTTGGCAAGACATCCTTTAATCTCGTATAGACAAGCTATGATCACCTCTACGCCCCAATTTTCGCAATGGTACGATGCCCTAGAAAAAAGGCACTTGAGCAACCTCACCTTCCAAGAAGTACGCCGGTCCGTCCAAGCGCTCTCCAAGATTTACGTGCAAAATCGCGAGAGGCTCGAAGATGGAGCGGTATTGAACGGGGCCGGCAAAAGAGCCGCTTTTGCTCTTTTCTACGCTCCGATTCATCTCCTCTTTCTCGAGCAGGTAATTGAATCACTTCCCATAAAAGCAAGTGGCATTCGGAACGTTCTGGATATCGGCTGTGGCACGGGTATAGGAGCCGCAGCATGGGCACTAGCAACAAATTCATCTCCTCGTGTTCACGGTGTTGACATCAATGGCTGGGCCACCAACGAGGCCCGCTGGACCTACAAATTCTTTGGGTTACAAGCAAAAACCACCAAAGGAGATGCAACCCATTTTCTGAGCCAAACGTCCTGGGATGTCGCGATCGCTGCCTATTCAATTAACGAATTACCCAAAGATGCTTGCGTCAACGCGCTCAAGAGAATTCAAGAGCGTTCTGCTGAAGGGAAAGGAATCTTGGTAGTGGAACCCATTGCGAAAAAACAAATTCCCTACTGGAAAGAGTGGACCCAAATATTTGAAAGAAACGGCGGCCGAAGTGATGAATGGGCATTTGATCTCAAAATGCCACAGCAACTTAAGCTCCTAGACAAAGCATCTGGG
>CAXGXL010000119.1:0-8298 GCA_964013555.1 uncultured bacterium | reverse complement strand
CTTCCTGCTGTGTCTGCCACAAAAGTTGTTCCCGAATTAGTTCTTCGCACAACTGCCTCTCCGTCTGGTCCGTGTGGAACTCACGAGGAAACAAGGGCGGACCGACTTCAAGATGCCGGAAAATCTCGCCTTCAAGCGCATCAAGCCCGTCGCTACGAAGGGCGGAAACAGGCACGACTCCCAACACCCCCTCAAGAGCACCATAGAATTCCATCCACGGCAACAACAATTGCTTAGGCTTTAAGCGGTCCACTTTATTCAAAACCACCACCACTCCGAGATGGGCCTCACGGGCCGCTAAGAGCATCTGCTCATCCTCTGGGGTCAATTCAATTTTCTCTTCGGACGGGTAAACCTCAACCACCAAAAGCGTCAAATCACAATCGGCTGGGGTCGTTCGCGCTGTGCGCCGCATCGCCTTTTTCAGGGCATTATCATTGCCACAAAAACCAGGAGTATCAACAAAAACAATCTGGCTAGTTTCTCGATTGAGTATGCCCCTGACCCGGGTGCGGGTAGTTTGCGGCTTAGGACTTGTTATCGCCACCTTTTGGCCAAGGATTGCATTGGTTAAAGTCGACTTACCGGCGTTTGGCCTCCCCAAAAGTGCGACAAACCCACTCCTAAAAGATGATTCGTCAACGTCTCTCATTAGAATACCTCTCCACGAAGTTTTTCGCATGCCAATTTGGCCGCCATTTGTTCTGCACCCTTCTTGCTCGAATCCGTTCCAACCCCTAACTCTTCGCCCTGAACCCAAACTCCGCATGTAAAACTCAGGGCGTGATCTGGACCAGAGATTTTATTGACCCGGTATTCAGGAGAATTTCTCTGCTGAGAATGGCAAAGCTGCTGAAGCATCGTCTTAAAATCGAGTTCTTGATCCGCCGAATCGATTGCGCGAGCCAATCGGCTACCAAACACCCTTTCGACCGCAGCCAAGCCTCCATCCAGATAAACTGCTCCAACCAACGATTCGTAAGAGTCTGCAAGAATACGGGAATTAAGTCCCCCTTGAGCACTGCGCTGCCCAAGGCCAACCCGAAGTGCCTCTTCCATTCCTAGTTCCCGAGCTAACTCAGCAAGGCTTTCCCGGCAAACAACCCTCGCACGGCGTCTGCTAAGAATCCCTTCCCGTGCATCAGGAAATCCTAAATAGAGTAATTTCGCTACTAGTAGATCCAACACCGCATCGCCCACAAACTCCAGGCGTTCGTAGTCTTCGCCTTGGTCGGGGTGCTCATTGGCATAAGTGGAATGCGTTAGGGACTGAATGAGAAGTGACTCATCCGTAAATGAATACCCCAAAGTGGTCTCCATATCAGTCCTCGTCCTTTGCTCACGATTCTCCATCAAAGTGCCCCAACAATCGGTAACGAAGCTTTGTATCCCTGGGCGAGAATCACACCACCCCCTACGACGCGGTCACCACAATAAAGTACAGCGGCTTGCCCTGGTGCACCTGTTTTCTGGGGCTCTGCAAATACAAGTTTAACCACGCCCTGTGGCTCGTGATAAACGTAAGCCTCTTGTGGCTCTCCTCGATAACGCTGCTGTACCAAAAGTTGAGTCCCATCTTGGGGAATATCGTTGAGCCAAATCAGTTTGTTTACAGAAACCGACTCACTCAATAGTTCACTGGACTCTCCCACCACAACTTCCCCTGTCTCGTGTCTAATATCAACAACATAGAGGGGTTTCGGCGCCGCTATTCCAAGGCCCTTGCGCTGACCGAGCGTGAACCGATGAATACCCAAGTGCCGCCCTAAAACCGTACCATCGCTTCGAACGATGTTGCCAACTTTCCCCCGCCGGCCTGATATCTCTTCAACGGTAGCCGCATAACCTTCTTTACCGACAAAACAAATCTCCTGGCTTTCGTGCTTATCCGCTAGAGGAAGACCGAGTCGACGAGCATTCTCACGAACCTCTGATTTAGTCATCTCTCCAACCGGAAACCAAAGCTTCGAGAGCTGTTTTTGCGTCAAACGATAAAGAAAATAGGTTTGGTCCTTCCGAGTATCTTCTCCACGGTGAAGAGAAAAGTTACCATTTCTCTCTTCAACTCTTGCGTAGTGGCCCGTTGCCAACTTTTCAGCCCCAAGCAACTCAGCTCGCTCCAATAGAGGCCGAAACTTAACCTTATCATTGCAATCGACACACGGGTTGGGAGTCCGGCCCGATAAATAGGCCTCAGCGAATGGCTTAATGATCTCTTCTTTGAAGACATCTTCATAATTCAAAACATAAAACGGAATATCGAGAATATCAGCCACCCTGCGGGCATCACGCATGTCGTCAGGGGTACAACATGCTCGATTCGCCTTCGTGCTAGAACTATGTGTCTTCATGGCTAGGCCAATCACCTCGTGCCCCGCTTCTTTGACAAGCCCAGCCACCACACTCGAATCGACACCGCCACTCATCGCCACGACAACTCTCATCGCAGAACCTCTCGGGAAGAAGCCACTTCAATCAACTCGCTCAAAAGAACACCCAATTCTTGTCGAGTGCTTTGTGCACCAAACGAAAACCGCACCGTTGCCGCCGCATCCTCGGCCGACATCCCTAAAGAAAGCATCGCGTCCGAAGGCACCGACCCGCCAGAGTGACAAGCCGAGCCGCCGCTAACGCAAATCCCTCGTTCATCTAGCGCTTGGACGATTTTATAAGAAAGCCGACCGTGAAAGCAGACTGTAGAGGTTGTAGGCAAGCGCGGCGCTCCTTTTCCTACTACAGTTATATTTGGGATTTGTTTCAATTCCGCCTCAAAGGCGTCCCTTAACTCAAAATGCGCTCCCCCCTCATCAAGCTGCCTACTCGCTTCTTGTGCAGCAGCCCCCATTCCGACAATAAGCGCCGACGCCTCACTACCCGGCCGAAAACCTCCTTCTTGTCCACCCCCTGCCCAAAGAGATTTCAATGCATTTCCCTTCGGCATGACAAGAGCGCCAACGCCTTTAGGGCCCCCGAACTTGTGAGCCGAGAGTGCAAAGCTATCCACCAGCAAAGAGTCAAAATGAATAGGAATCTTGCCCGTCCCTTGGACACCATCACAGTGAACCATCGCACCTTTTGCTTTTGCCAGTTCAGCCAAGGCCTGCACCGGCTGAATCACGCCGGTTTCGTTATTAGCTAACATAACGGCAAGTACGGCTAGCTTTTCATCGCAATAGGGGCGCACCGACTCAACATCCACCTCCCCATTGGGCGAAACCTGGGCGAAAACGACTTCAAATCCCTTCGCTTCCAATTGCTGCGCGGCGCCCAGAATCGCCGGGTGCTCGAGTTTACCGAATACGATGCGATTGCGCCCATCCGCACGGCCATGAGCCGCCCAACCGTGCAGGGCAAGATGGTCACCTTCGGTCCCACCTGAAGTAAAGATAACTTCCGCCTTGCGAGCCCCGACAAGTGTTCTGATTTGCCCACGAACCGAATCCAGCGCAACTCGAGCTTTCCGGCCCCATTGATGTTGACTTGATGGGTTCCCCGGCCGACCCACAAAGCGTTCCATCGCGTAGAGAGCCTCAGGGCAAAGGGGAGTCGTTGCATTGTAGTCGAAATATATCACCGGTCGTCAGTACTCACCGATCTTTACATAGTCAACAATCTAGTTCACGAACCTGATCGTCGGCCAAGTGACTTAATTCCCAGGAACTCCACCCCCTACCCACGGGTTACCCACAAGTTACCCACAGGTTATTCAACCGGCGTTTTGTGGTACTTGCGACCCTCCACAAATAACCCTATATTTTCAGTCACCTACAGACCCCAAGTAAGACCGTTCTTGGACCTACCTCCCGTAGCCCTCCGTCAGTTATCCACAAGGGGCAAAATTGACCTCAAACCAGCAGCATGTTAGCCACGTTGTGTCATGATTAAACTCAAAAGCCTTAGTGTACTTTTTTTTTCCGCCCTACTTTTTTTGGGATTGAGTGCCCCAATTCAGGCGAAAACCGTCCCACCCGGCGGCACTTGGGGGACCGCTGGACTCGGCTTTGGGGCAAAACTTGAGTCCCCTATTGGAGGATCCGACTATTTCCTGATGCTCCTAGGCGGGGTGGAGCACAGCATTAATTCGAATTTCAGCGTGGTAGGCGACATTGAATGGGGACTCGCGGGAACCATTCCCTTTCGAATGCATGCCGGTGTTCGAGTCCGAATAACGGGGCTAAAGCTCCCCCTCTCCCCCTGGCTACAAACCCAATTAACCGCAGGAGTGCTTTTTGATGCTCTGGGTGCGGACCTGGGATTAATCGGCATTCGCCCCGGACTGGGGGCAGACTATTTTATTACCTCCAAACTAAGTACCTCAGTGGTCATCAACCTCGATATAGACAGAACACTGGGGGAACGCCCCGCATTTTACGGACAATGGGAGTTCTTGTTGGCAGCAAACTATCTTTTTTAAAAACCAATCTGAACGCAGGTCCAATGCAGCCCACGGATACTTCAAGCCCACCTCAGACAAGCCAATGCTAAGCCCGCACTCCCCTAGGCCAAACGCAGCTCCCCAGGGCGCTTGTTCTCGCCATTCAGGCTACTGGCGTTTACTCTCCCTAGAAGAGTAAAAAACGCGATTAGAACCCTTCGCTCACCGGTGGCGGCGAAACCACGGCCGGCTCAGGGCTGTAATCTACCCGTTCTCGCAGCTCTTTGCCCACCTTAAAGAACGGTAGTCGCTTTGCTGAAACGTTTATTGTCGCCCCTGTGCGAGGATTTCTCCCCGTTCGTGCGCGATAGTGTTTACTTACAAAGCTACCGAAGCCTCGAATTTCAATTCGTTCGTCCTTCACTAAAGCATTCGTCATCGAATCAAAAATCAGATTCACGACGGATTCAGCCCGCTTTCGCGGTAAGTTAGAACGCTCAACAATTTTTTCAATCAGGTCGGATTTATTCATGCGCTGTCCGCCCTCCATTCAGAAATCGCAAAAAAACAATTAGTTTCAAAAGCAGGTCCCCTTGGTGCCCCCGACAGGATTCGAACCTGTGGCTTGCAGGGATTAGGAATCCCCAGCTCTATCCAACTGAGCTACGGAGGCGTCACCCATGCCAGCCAGTTCGTCCCCTAGTCGGCAACACAATAATTCTAAGGCGAATTATAAGTGAGGTCAACAGGTTAGAAGGGCATAGGTGTCCAGAGGGTCTATTTTTGACCTGCCTTTCAAAAACGCGAGTTCAATCACAACCGCTAATTCTACGGGCTCTGCGCCACAAAGACGCACCAAATCGCTCACAGCCTTAGCCGTGCCCCCCGTGGCAATAAGATCATCAACAATTACAACACGATCGTTTGAATTCAACGCATCTTGATGAATCTCTAGACTATCTTGGCCGTACTCCAAATCGTAGGTGGCGCAAAAAGTCTCCCGCGGTAATTTACCTGGCTTTCGAGCTAAAACGAGTCCCTTGTGCAATTTGAGAGCTAGCGCCGAAGCGAAGATAAACCCACGACTCTCAATTCCCACAAAATGAGAAATATCCATCTGAGCGTATCGTTCGGCAAAAGTGTCAATCACCATTGCAAAACCCGCCGGATCCTCCAGCACCGGGGTAATATCCTTAAATATAATTCCCGGCTTCGGAAAATTAGGAACATCAGCAATTAGGTTCTTCACGAGGTCCATGGTGTGGCCACTACCCTAGCTCTGCACCATTGTCCAGGATTTTGATTCTTCAAAAATTGCTTTCACTTCCGCTGTATAGGCTCTTCCCGCCCCTCGGTGAACAATCAAATCAGGCAATCGCTCAACCCTTGCCGCCCCATTGGGCACCAGCTCCAAAAGCACGTTCCTAGGTCTATCGCCGACCCTGGAGAGAATAAAGCGTTCTGTGCGCGGCTCCAATTTGCATCCAGACGCGCTCGCTAAAATCTCGTCGTAACGTTCGGCTCGAATGATAAGAGAAACGCTTCCCTTAGGGTCTACAATGGCGCTGGCCGCTCTGAGAAAATCGCCGGCGGTGCCATGCCTCTCGAAACGCCCTTGGTCTCGCCCCTCATTTGGGGATCCCCGCCCCGAACCTACCGCAAAATAAGGGGGATTAAAGACCACGGTATCTGCGCGAAGGCTCGGTAAATCACGAAGGTCCGTCTCTACCACGCGCGCCACTCCCTCAAGCTCATTCTCACCAAGGTTGCGCCGGCATAAATCTGCCATTTCAGGCTGTCGTTCTATGCATGCCAATGCCTCAAGCTTATTGGCATAACACATCAAGATACCAATCACCCCGCACCCGGCACCAAGATCCACACCACGCTTACCCGGACGTGCAAAATGAGCCAAAAAAACTGAATCCATATTAAATCGGTAGCCAAACCCTTTCGCAGGCTGCCACAATCTAACCTTGCCCCTAAAGAGCGCATCTTGGGTAATTTGGAATTCCATATCAGAAGCCCTGATTCTTGAGAAACAACCGAATCGCACTTTCTGATATCGCTCCCTCCCTAAAGACCTGAAGCCCACTCTCAGCCCAGCCGACAACGGAGGACTCTACTCCTCGCGCCGCGGGTCCACTATCGATCACCAAATCAACCTGCTCAATCAATTCTGTGCTCAGGTCTTCGACCGTATAGGCCGGTGATCCGCCTCTTAAATTAGCGCTCGTTGCAGTTACGATTCCTCCCCCTTCCAGGCAAACAAGCGACGCTACGGGATGCGGGGATACTCGGACTCCCACGGTCTTAGCTGGACTCAGCAACGAAGTATGCAACTCTCTTTTGGGATTCAACGCCAGGGTCATAGGGCCCGGCCACCATTGGCTCGCCAAAACCTCCAACTCTGGGGTAAACGAACAAAGGGACTCCACAGTCTTTTGGTCCAACGCAACCGTCCCGAATGGACTTGTAGCCGGCCTATTTTTCAAAAGAGACAATCGCTCAAGAGCTCGAGGCCGATCAACTCGAGCCGCGATACCGTAAGAGGACTCCGTAGCAAACACAACCAGTCCCCCGCTAGCCAAGAGTCCTCGAATACGCCCACTGATTCCCTCGCAGTGAAGAGAAACTATTTTTTGTTCAAACTGCTTCATTTCCCCCTCTTGTGCCGGTACCACCGCCCCTCGTCAAGAGCCGACGATTTATCGAAAAATCTATTTGAGGGGTTGATACCAAACAACCGGTGGCGATAGACACCGCTCAAACGGAGTGAAATGTGACAAAAATGGTACTCAGCGTGGTGATTCCCGCATTTAATGAAGCTCTGCGCCTTCCCAGTACAATCCATCGCCTCGAACAATTTGCGCGAACTTATCGGGGGTCCATCGAACTCATCGTCGCCAATGACGGTTCTACAGACGAAACCGAAACCCTTGCCCAACAAGCCGCCACCGGGCTCCCGTTTCGCTTGATCAACCTCCCTCGGAACTCCGGGCCCGGAGCAGCAATTAAAGCAGGGGTTCTTGCCGCTTGTGGGCAATATATTCTAATCTCCGATGCCGACGGACCGGTACCATTTATGCATATAGAGCGACTGGAGCGAGCCTTAAGTCACGGGGCCCAAGTGGCATTCGGTTCTAGACAATTAAGCAACTCAACCAGCGACTACCCCCAGCCCCTCCACCGCCGCCTGATCGGAAAGATATGGACGTGGCTGGTTCAATTCGTTTTATCTATCAACGTACGCGACACTCAATGTGGATTTAAGTTGTTCACGCGAGAATCAGCACAGCGTATTTTCAGCCTCGCTAAAGAAAGCAACTTTGCCATTCACGTCGAAACTGTCGTCTTAGCCCAAAGACTAGGCTATAAGGTAAAAGAAATCCCGGTTCATTGGGACGATGCTCCAGGAAGTAAAATTAATTTAATTCGAGACTCCTCCTCTATGTTCTTGGCTCTTTTTCGCATACGCCGCAACTACCAATCTATGGAGCCTAACCATTTCCAGGAACCGCGTCATGACTTCTAAGAACCCTATTTTTGGTGAATTTTGTCCAGCTGACGATGCCAAAATCATCTTATATCCGGTGCCTTTTGATGCTACCGCTTCCTACCATCGAGGTACTCATTTGGGGCCCAAAGCCATTCTCGAAGCAAGCGACCAAATTGATTTATTGGACCATCATTTTGGTGATTGCTCGAGCCACGGAATTCACATGCTCGAACATTCTACTGTGATTTCCAGCCTCAACACCGAAGCTACAACCCTTTGTGATGCAAGCCGCGACACGCCATGCGCAGATCAAACCAAGAGAATTAACGAGATAGGGCACCTCGTTAATACCCTAGTCGAAAAGGATATCGCCGAATATCTGAGTCAAGATAAAATTGTGGGAGTAATAGGAGGCGACCATTCT
>CAXGXL010000118.1:0-8333 GCA_964013555.1 uncultured bacterium | reverse complement strand
TCCTCAAAAGTGGCACCGAACCCAAAATCCCTCAAAGAATTCTGGCTGCCCTGGTTTATATTTTTACCTGATAGACCCGTACGAAATGCATGCCAAAAAAAGGCCATCAGGCATGAACAGACCACGTTCCAAGCTCCAAAATTAGCTCTAGCCTATCCTTGAAGCGCCACTCAAATCAAAGGATGTGACTTTCACCTAAAAGACCTTGAGATCTAAGGTTTTGGTGAGTACAAAGAGTTCAACCCGCCCTGAAACCCTGGAGATTCTCCCAAATGACCGCCTCGTTAAAAGTCTATAAGAAAATCATAACTTTACTTGCATACGCCCTGCTGGGATCTCTTTTCTGGAGTTGCAATGGCGACAAAACCGACAATTTGAGCACTACATCGTTTAGGGTGGAGTTTTCTTCTTCCCAAGCCCTTTCGAGCTCCCCCTTTCCGTCAAACCACTACCTAAACGACGCTGGCAAAGTACAAATGGCGCCCCTTGAAAACGACCCTATCCTGGGGAACATCGCGAAAAGCGATTTCTTAAAAACGTTATCCACAAGAATCCTCGAGCGAGACGGTTTCTCTTACGCGGCCCCTGTCTTCTTTTTTGTGGATGAAGAAATCAACATCGCTTCCGCCGCTACACAGATTCAATACATAACACTCACGGGTCCAGAAAAAGGACGTATCGTGCAGTCACAAGCCTTTTGGTCCCCGCACGGACAAGCCCTTGGCGTAATGCAAGCATGGGGAGATTACCTGATGCCGGGCGCCACCTATGGAGTTGTTATACGAGATGGCATCAGTTTTGTCTCAGGCAAAAAAGTAAACCCGGGCAGTATATGGCCCGAACTCTTTGCTACAACTCAGCCCACAAGCGCCGACTCCAACATTCTAAGAGGACGAGAAATCCTCAAACCTCTTCGGGACTACCTTGAATCACAAGAGTCTTCTCTTGATGACATTGTGGCGGCAACTGTTTTTACGACCGAAAAGAGCATCCCATACGCTGAAGCAGCATTCAAAGCCATCGACAACTTTTTTAACTCATCTCCTATTCCTAAACCCAGTCGCAATATTCGTTACAATAACAGCACCCAAGAAATGGAAATTGCCAGTGTGATAAGCGGTGCTGCATTAACTGATTTCTTTGGAACGCCAACTTCACCATTTGAAATAAACCCCGGTAGTTGGTCTAACTGGAGTCGAACTCGAGCCGCCGCATTAGAAGAAAACGATGAATATACAGGAGGTTCGTTTCACCAGGGAATTGGCATGGTTCTAAACGGCACCATGGCCATACCAGCACTCAACTTCCAACACACTAACGATCTGCCAGAGAACACCGCACTAACAATTGAAAACGGCATCGCACAATCGTCCATTAATGCAATGGTACCTTTTACCATCCACGTCTGTGAAGAACACCTGCAAACCGACGGCACCATTGTAGATCAAGAACTTCCTATTGCTTTATTTGTTCACGGAGGAACCGCATCCCGAAACGATGCATTGAGTTTTGCACTAGTGAACTGTCTGGAAGGAATTGCAACCATTGGATACGACCTCCCCTTTCATGGCGGCCGAACTTCAGTAAAACTCCTGGATGACAATGGCCAATTGGTACTTGCCCCAACTGCACTCGACCAGTTCAACACCTATACAGGACGTGAAGTAGAGCAAGGTCTAACGGACTACATAGGAGATCTCACCGGAGCAACACAAAACGTTGGCCAACTTTATGGATTGGCCTCCAACCTAGACCCCGCTGTGGTAGAAGCCAACCTAATGACTATTGCAGCGGAAACCTACGCAGTAACCCGCTACGTCCAAGAGGGAGACTGGTCTGATATTTTGCCGGGTCTTCGGTTTGACCGAACGCGTATTTTTAATCAAAGCCAAAGTTATGGGATGAGTTTCACTCAAGCTGTCTACGCTCTCCGCAACGAATACGCCGGTATCCTGATGGGTGTAGGAAGCTCCTATATGGTTATGGCCAATGTCCCCATGGCTCCAAGCAATGCTCTTTTGGGAAGTGGGTTTATGGGACTTGCCATGGGCCTCAAAACCACACCGGCAGAACTGCAAAACGGAGCATACAAAGACCCTATTATAGCGATTCACCAATGGTTGTGCGGACGCTCGGATGCCAGCGGATATGCCCCCTATGTATTGCGACATCGACAAGATGAAAAATCGATTAATTTACTTCAAATTGGCAATAGTTGGGACCAAACACTTTCGACCTTTGCACAGCTGAGCCTAGATGCTGCCTTAGGAACTCCCGCTTTCAGATATGGATCCAATTGGACCCTAAATGAAGACTTGCCCCACGGTAAGGATTACGGCGAAATCTATTCAGGTACTCCTATCTCCGAGAATGCCCTATTCAACGGACGAAAGCACACCGCTGCCCTTTTCTACCACTCTAATAGCTGCCACTCTCTGATGACGTCGCCTTTATGCTCGCGCTCATACGAACTCTCCTATCCCCCAATCATAGAGTTAGCAGAGCCCATTGCTTACCCATCTCCTATTTGTGAATACCAGAATATGGCCCGCGGGTTTATGCGGCAAGTTCTGCTAGGAAGTCCCGAGATCGGCCCCCCAGAGGGGACTTGCGAGCAACTCTATTCGACTCAGAATTAAAACGTCGCTAGTCAGCCCACCGGAGAATCGAGTCGACTTTGGGAATTGGCGAGCAAATCTGGCCGCTTTTGCCTGAACGGTACGAATTACTCTGGCTTAGCAAGAAAAACCAATACCTCCTTTTGAACGCAACGAGCTCAACCTCCCGCCGATAATGCCTGCAGGAGAAGAGCATGACCTTGCACCCCAATAGCCTCAAAACAAATTCCATAGCCCCCCCCACAACTCCAATGCCCCAAAGAGCCGGAGTATCCAAACCGACATCAACTCCATCCGAAGCCAGCTCTGGAATGCACAAAGGCTGTTTATCTCAGGGCGACGATGAATTTCCCCTCCACACCAAAGCACGCCTAAACCACCACCACTGCTTTCACAACTCGCCCATATCGAATCCAGTTCCATCCAAGCCTGCTGGGAAAATCTGCGTTGCACCCACTGAAAGTGAGTTTACCTATAGAGCCGCGCAAAAAATGCAATGGAGCACCTGGCCAGAGCAGCAAGTGGATGACGCTGGTGTCATCTGGAAAATGCTCCTAGGCAACGAAGGAGCGGAAAACGGAAATGCTATGGCAATGGGTATTGCCCGTATTAGGCCGGGTCAAAAACTAGATCTCCACCACCACCGGGCACCCGAAATATACTATCTTTTGGGTGGCGCGGGCACCGTCGAAATCGATGGGCACTCTGTTAGCGCAAAAGCTGGAGAAGCTTATTTTCTGCCCGGCAACGCCCCCCATGTATCTCAAGCGTCGGATGACGAATACTTGGAATTTGCTTTTTTCTTTCCTTACCAGAGCTTCAATCAGGTTGAATACCACATGCAGGAGCCACGAGCCCCTATGAGCGCATCCCAGCCTGAAACACATCCCCATCGCATCCCTCTCAATAACGAGGTATGGCAAACACTCAACGATGATCTATTTGGTAAGAGATGCTTCGGTAAGCGAACTATTCCAGCCGGTCAAAGTCTGAAGATATCCCCCAACGAGAATCTAACTCAGGCATTTGTTGTGTCCGGAAATGGAATCTTGCAATTGGGCTCAAAATATCTACCGCTCGAAGCTCAAAGTGCGGTATCCCTTTGTGCCAGATCCGAGAAGTGTTTCGTCAACCCTAGCGACGAGCCCCTGGTCATTTTATTGATTTCAAATAAGTGAAAGAGGCAATCAACTCGACGGTGTCTCCTTAGATATCACGCTACAGATTCCTTGTCGTAGCCTTCAGAACAATAGAATTTGTCAAACGTGGCCAAATGAAGTGTTCTAGACAATAAGTTACAGACCTCCATGCCTTCTATCCCTGAAAGAACGGAATGGTTCACATCTAGTCCCAATAGCAATATATAACGCCCATCGTTTGTTTTCTTAAGACCACTTACCCCGACCGTAAAGCTATTGGGTCCAATTGCTATACCACGAACCCACATCGCAGGGTTATCTTGATTGACCAATGAGCTTACCGCCACAGCCCCAGCCCCTTTTTGGGTGTAAAACCTCGGGAAAGAGAAGATGACAAAGTGCAGAACCCGCAACAATAACCGGTTGTACCAGGTGTTTTTTTTCGCGCTCAGAAACCTTGCTATGGGCTTGTCGGAAAGATCACTCTTAGCAAACTCTCGAACGTCACGGTGAATATCGAGGGCCGAGCGTCCTGAGGGGTCCTTTACCACCATCGCTGAAAGAACGGGATCTCCCTTGTTCTCAATTTGCACCGGAAGATTTATTCCAATGGAATCAAATTCAACAATTCTCTGTCCAAATGGAGTATGAAATAGCATTCGATTAAGAGACGGCCGTAGCCTTAACACAACGCCCACGGCTTTTAGAACGGCAGCCGTCGGGGAAAATCGGACCCCTGCCTCCTCTGAAGCTTGAACCATTCTGGTCACATCAACGTCAATCGTAATTGGATTGTGGCAATATTTTCTAAAGGCGTAGGTTAGCTGATGAGCACTAAACCACTCTTCGAGCGTGAGCATTCTGATCTTCGCCATAAACCTTTTCTTTCTAAGTGACTATTCTTGTTTGGTAATTGGGATTAATGGGTTATCGGCACGAGGGATGGTGGGTTGCTTGTTTTTGGTGCTGCGTAAGTAAACCACACGATACCAACTGCATCCGTGGCTGCTACAAATCACCTGAGTGGAGAAATCACTAGCCGTAACTTACCCACTCAGCTCTTTCTACTAACCGAGCAAAACAAATCCCAAAAAGCACTTGGGTGGTACGCCAGAGCCTCATGGCTTCGTGACCGCTTCCCTCGTCAGTACATTTGGGTCAATGCCCGCCCATTTCACTAGCACCGAACCACCCATCGGGGTAATACCAAAACCGCGCCTTCCCTTATGTCAGATTATCAAGGGCCGCACCGCTAAGACATGCTCTGGCGTAGACAAAAACGCCCTCTAGGACACTAACCAACTTCATGTCGACCAGTTATCCCTCTCAAGGTTAATTAGAACTCAATGGGTGTATTCTGCCTACGAAACAACGTTTTTCTTCACGAGCGTTAATCGCTCAAGCAAATCCCCTGAAGAGCCCAGCAATGGCCCATTTTCATTACTTGATCCCATCAGACTATCGTCTTTAGGACACCTAGGTTTCTAGTAAAAAATGAGACCGGGCTTGTTCTCGACTAGTAGTACCTAAAGCCTGTGAATGTAGAGTAACTCACAAAAAAGGTCGAGGAATCTACCCCAGTAAGACAAACCGCTATTGCATCCGATATGTTAACAGACATAGCGGTAGAAATTGAAACGGAATACTCAGCAAGATATTTCCCGGGCTCCACCACAGATTTCCCTCCACTCAAAAAAGGAACTCCATTTTTGCAAAAGGACACGATAACCCCATCGCCCTGGCCATTTCCTCCGCCCATCGTCAAGTTGGCTTTGAAGTAATAAGTTCCACTCTCTTTCGCAGTAAACTGATTATCAGCAAAGACATTCATCGTATCGTACTCGTTCTCCGGCGAGTCAGAGAAAGCAATCGTATGACTCCCTGACGCGTCAATACTCTGCCCGGACCATCCCGTATTTGTATCAAAGACCAAGTCCAGTCCATTTTGGTTAGAGTTGTCATCACGTGAATCGATCTCTGTGTTCCCTTCAAGGGCCGTTCCGGCCGTAAGTCCAAACCCAGGAAAACTAACCTTTTGAGAATTCACTTCGATCTCTTCACTTTGTTCCGCAATAACTGCATCCTGCTCCGCGTTGATAGACATCGTTAGGCTCGCTTCTGTGGCCGTTCCGGCAACGGTTCCAAATCCAGGAAACGACTCCTTCGCGTCATTGGCAGATATTCGGCCCTCGTGGTTAGCAACCAGAAGTTCCAGCACTGCTATTCGAGCCTCAAGATCCGACACGTTAACCACTGTCCCTCCTGTACCGTCGGAACCATCGACGCCGTCGGCGCCATCAGCACCATCGGCGCCATCAGCACCATCGACACCATCGACGCCATCGACGCCATCAACGCCATCGACGCCATCGGCACCGTCTTTGCCGTGGCAGATCACGTACGTTTTACTTATTTCCGCAGGATCTAGAATCCCACTTTGGTTCACATCCACACCATGCTCGAGAAGTACACCACCGTTAGGGCATAGCTCCACCGAAGTAAGTTCACTAACCGACGTTAAGGTTGCGCTGACTCCTACGCTGGTTACCTTAAGAGGTTTATGCTCACTGCACCCAATTTGCCCAATCGACAACAACAAAATACAACCGACCCATATTCTCTTATGCATAGCTATTCTCCAACAAATTTAGTCAAAATCCACGACGACTCGCGTACCGTCTTTCAGCCCAATATACCCCCCACATTCTGCGGGCGGTTAAACAAATTTCTACGGCAAAGCCCAAAAAGAGATGAATCTTATGAAATTGGACCAATGGAGCCCACCAGCACCACGGTGGCTTTATCTAATTGAGTCAAGTTTGGTCTCTTGAATTGAACCATTCTCAATAGTTTCGAACAATCTTAGAATAATATTGGGTACTTGAATGCGGTCCTTCCCACTGACCTTCAAGCTACAAAGGAAGTTGCAAGCCACACCGAGGTTATTCTATCGCGCCACAACCACGCACTATTTGTAGCGCATTTGCCTATCTAGAACCGCGCCGCCTATACACCCCGCACTGACTTAGCGATTTATCAAGGTTCGTTAGCTTTTTATGTGTTTTTTGTGCTTGTTGAAACCTCGTTTTAAGCGTCTTGTCTGTGATCCGGTCGCCCCTGGGAGAAAGTATGCTCCAACTTTCTTGCATTTCGAGAAGACGGCGACACTGAAGCATCATTTTTTTACACGCATCTACACATGCAGGTTTCTGGCCCCTCGCCGGTGCAGCGGGGCCACATTGGGTGCAAGAACGGTTCGCAGCAGTAGCCTTTACAAATGAATTGAGTTCATCGGCTATGTTGTTAGTCAATTCTAAAAAGGAGGCGGTCATCATTTTCTCCCCCTTAGAAGCTACCCGCCAGTTCAGTGCCTTGAGTGCGGCTTTCGTTTTGGCCTGAAGGCTAGCCAGTACTAACGGGTGTGGCCCTTGCCCCTTCTTGAAATTGCTGCTCTTAGCCAAGAATCGATAAAAATCAACGATATCCTCGGCACGCTTATTATCGTGATTGAGCAAGAAGTAACGGCATCTATCCTCTCCCAAAGGTTGAATAGCAACAACATTCTCATCGAACACCGCTAAACTCGGGATCAGGGTTTCCTTAGCGACTTCGGCATAATTGACGTAGGTCGCTTGCGGGCCGTGTCGAATCAGACTGCAATGAGACGGAGCCAAATCCTTCGTTCGACAACTTGTATGCCGCTTCACTTCCTCGTTAATTCGACAAATTAATTGAAGTTCCGGAACGTAACTAGAGCAATCGCCGTAGTATTTACCCAAATCATCGTGAGCTCCTCCTTTGGGCATAGTTGTTCCTGATGCCAAATCCGAATATGCCCCTTTGACCGCCGGTAAGGAAAAAAGCTCCTTTCTCGTTAGCTCATCGATCGAAGATGGGAGCCTATAGCCTGCCAACGGCCCACTTGCAAAAATAAGGTCGTGCAAATCGTAATCACCCGTATAGGCATCAGCGACCGCCGTCGCGTTTTCGATATCGGCAAAGCTCAGCCCGCATCCACCTGGGGAAGCCACGTCATTTATGTACTCACATCCGGAATACACCGTAAACACACCGATTGGAATGCAATCCCCACGCTTCCTTCCGGTTGACGCGCATCCATCAGGATACGGAACTCCCTGCTCATCCAACCTAGGACGCCACCACCCAACCAGACCATCAATATCAAGCTCCGCGATAAAAGTTACTAGCTTAGCGCCCGTTAAGGCTTGAATGCTGCTGCCCCATCTATCGGGGATCAGAGGTCCATCTCCCGGGTAGATCTGTACCGCGATGGGGCGCTGGTCTTTGGCAAGCCCACTTAGACTAGAGACCTTCAAACTCTTGTGTAAAATATCATGGCCTTTAGTGGGATAACCGTTTCGAATTCGATCGATAGAGAGCTTGCCCGTCGCCCGGCCGGTAATTGCCACTTGATACTGGTTCGCAACCCGACACAGAGCTGGTACATGCTCTTGTACAAACCAGTCTACCCCAAGAGTCGCTTCATCGACTACGAGCGGCTTTAGAGAGTTAAATATCCGGTCAAACCCCTTTCCCGAAGGCAACTCACTTCTCT
>CAXGXL010000117.1:0-8355 GCA_964013555.1 uncultured bacterium | reverse complement strand
TTTACCAAACCCCAAAATCCTTCATTGCGGCGAATACTTGTCTTTTTACTCTTTCCCAGGGTTTGGGGACGATCTGAGCTTGTTCTGGACGGTTGCGCCACGAGCTAATCGCCTCGGAGAGTTTTGTGGGGGCGGTTTTATCGGGATCGAACCACTGTTGTGGGTCGGAAAAGAGTTCCACATCTCCGACGGAACGGGATATCAAGAACGCTGCGTGTATTGCGGCTTCGTAACAGGCCATTCCGTAACTTTCGAATAGACTGAATTGAATAAAGGCATCAGCTTGTTGGTAGTAACCGCCCATATTCTCAGGGGGAACGTGGTCAATGAATTCAAAAGCGTGGCTCTTGCGAGAGGACTGAATGTATGTGTGAATGTGGTCGAGGTATTGAGGGGAGTGGATCAGCCCTATATGGGTCCAGGTCCAATTCTCTAAGTCGCTTCGCACAATCCAATGAATTGCTTCCAATAGTCCCTTGGCTTCGCAAATCGGACCGACGCTCAAAAGGGAAACCGGGCTAGTTGAGTCTTTTCTTTGTACCCTAGTCTCTGCTCTCATGTTTGTTCCGGGGGTACATGTGCGGACTGGTACAGCCTGAAATTGCTCTCTTAAACGGTTGGAAAGACCTTGTCCGGTACACACTATCCCTGTTGCATTTTCAAAAAAGCTCTTCTCTTTTTTGGCTGTAGTTGTTTGACTCTTCATGGACAAAAGCGGGTTTTCAGAGGGAAGATAATGGCAGAGTGCGACGTAAGGCACGCTCAAATTGAGAGGGGCATCTTCAATATAGAGGCTATCCACCAAAAGTGACGCCGACGACTGAAGCTGTGCTTGTTGGAGAGTGAGGCGTTGCCACTCTCCGAAAACATGTTGATTATAAAGGTTGCCGCCTGAAAGTTGGGTGCTTTGGGGTGTAACCAAAGAGGGACTGCGGCTAGTGGAGTACATTGCGGTAGCTTGCGTAAGCCGCTTGGCTTTCGTGAACGATCACTTCGAGCTCTCCACGAAAACGGCCTTCTAGGAGATCGGCGATTTCTTGGTGAAAGAAGCGTGCCATGAATTCGGTGGTGGTCACACAACCGCTTAGCTTTTCGACCTCGTCTAGGTTCTTGAGATTATAGCGTTGCATGACTTCGGCGAGAATTCCTTGCGCTTTTGCTATATCGAAAACAATGTTGTGCTCATCTAACTCTTGGGCGAAATAGATGACCTCGACTTCATAGGTAGCGCCGTGCATGTGGGCAGCGGGTCCGAAAAACGGATCACGAAGGCTATGAGAAATCATGCAGCGGTCTTTAACTGCCATTTTAAACATAAGGATTCTCCTTTTCTTTAATATTCTACAAGGGTGATAATGTCATCGTGTTGATTCTCGTAAAGTCCCACCATGTACTCGGGCATATCGGTAAATGATATGGTGCGTGTAATTAAACAAGCGGCGTCTTTTTTCGCTAATAAGTTGAGCACAAGCTGGTTACGACGGTCGCGGTTGATTCGAGAGGCAAGGTGGGAGGGAATGGTACCGACTTGAGAGCTAATAATGGTTTTACGAAGACGATGAAAGTGGGTGTTGAAGGCTAAGTCAAAGGGGTGGTCACCGTGCCAGGTTAATTCGACAATTCGGCCTTCGTATCCGGCAGCGTCAATTGCGCTTTGAAGCCCTCGGGCGTTTCCTGAAGCGTTGAAAACAACATCGAAGCTGTTGGCGGGAATGTTGTTGGCCTCGGTGAAGCCCGTCTCAATCAAACCAAATTTTCGTAGTCGTTGCATTTTCTTTTCACTCAATTCTAGTAGAGTGACATGAATTCCGCAGTGTCGGGTGAGAATAGTACACAAAGCGGCCCCTATACCACCAGCTCCTATAACGAGAGCCTCTTCACCTAGGGTAATCCTACTGTCCCATATGGCATTAAGCGCGGTTTCAAAAAAAGGAAAGAGAGCACCATTGACAAGAGGAGTCTCTTGTAGCGAAATCAAACACTGTGGCTCTACCTGAACATATTCTTGATGGGGGTGCATGGTAAAGTAGGGGGCGCCGTCATTTATCGATGTGCCCACTAGGGCGTAACCGTATTTAATCGGTAAAGAAAACGACCCTTCCATATTCGGAACACCCATAGTTGAATTGTACACGTCTGAGACATTGCCGCGCCCGACCAGGCGTTCGGTGCCACAACTGATTGCGGAGTATCGGGTGCGAAGAAGGCTCAAGGCCGGATCTACCGAAAAGGAGGTGGCTCGTAACGCGCCAGATGCAGGTGATTCAACCCAATAGGCGCGAGCATCTTGACTACGCATGGAGCTCTCTCCAGCACTGCACGAGCATATTATCACCCAATTGAACGTAGTTCGGAGTGAATTTCGTTCCCTCCGAAATTGCGGTTAATGGTTCAGCGGTGGATGAAGAGAAAATACCATTGCCCAACAAGATTGGAGAGATGTTGAGATAAAAAAACGGCATATGATCCAAAAAGAGGTCTATGGTTTTGGCTCCTCCCTCAATGAAGACACTCTGAATTCCTATATCGAAGAGAGCGTGCTCGAGGTCTTGATGCTTAGCAAAGGTAATCGTGTCGTCAAAAGTCGAGGACCTTGTGAGCTCTTCTACCTGCTGGACAAAATAAGTAGGGGCATCTTGACTGAGGACACTTGAATCTGCTCCGATAGTGTCCGGAGAGGTGGTAAAAACCAGCCGAATAGGATTAGTCCCTTTTATTTTGCGAACGGTTAATTGGCAGTCGTCTGCGCGCACGGTTTGTCCGCCGACCATGACAGCATCCGATAGGGCGCGAAGTCGATGGGCATGTTTGAGATTGTAATCATTGCCTATCCATTTTGAGTGACCGTTCAGGCAGGCGATCTTTGCATCCAACGTTTGGGCGAGATGCCCAAAAAACAAAACCCGCTCAGGGACGAATTTGGGATGCAAAATAATAGGTAGGTACAATTCGAGAACTTGCCTCAATTCAGTTGGTAGCTTTTGAGCGCTAGCGACCTCTAGGGAGAAGGTTGATGGGGAGATAACTACAAGTGCTCTTGCTTCTGCCTTCCGTGGCTGGGGATCGCCTGAGGTTCTCACCTTAAAGGTGTATGTGGTTCTTTCATAGGCAATCGTAAAATCCCTTGCCGCTGGCTGGGCTCTCAGTAAAAGAAGTTGTTCCCAAATAGAGTCGGCACATCGGTCAAATTGGCACATTGACAGAACCTATCAACACGAGAACGTGTTTTCCGAAGCAAATTGTTGCACCATATTGGTTTTCCCGATGGAGTGGGTCACATCAATTATGTGACGAAGCATCCAATAGTTGAAGTTCTGCTGCGGATTGGTTGGAAAGTCAAGGCGAGATTGCTTTGTGTTGAACACTTCTATTCGCGGTCAAATCTCTAAGAACGCTCCCCAGATAGAATAAGGGGAGAGTAGTTGAATGAAATAGTGGCTGGCAGTGTGCAAGTGTTTTTATTGGGGTCGTGCTAGGAGAGTAAATGACGGGAGGGAAGTTCAGGAGAATTCAAGTAGCCTCGATTGCCGTCTCTCTGGTCTGACGCCTATCCTTATTTCCACTCGTTTGCACTGCAAATTGCTTTGCTTTAAATGGGGTCTTATAGGTTTACTTCCGTAGGCTATTGATTTGAGAGAGGTGCCTGCCGATGTCTCTGCCACTTGCTCAGTATTTGAAAGCGCTTGCGATAGAGCGAGAGCATTATAGATGTGCAATGCTCTTGCCGCTCGTTCACGTGACTTGGAATTCTGGTAAGGTGAAAAGCGGTGCTCGGAGGCTTATTCTCAAAGTAGGTAACCAGCGAGGCTGGCTGAATCGTGAGAGCCAGGATTTGGTGACTCGTTGGCTCGAAGTTCCGCCCACCGAGGATTTTATCAACCATGGATTGGGCCTGCTTGAGTTGCTTAAGGAGACGAACCGAGGGATTGGGGCTGATGTGAAGTACAGTACCTTGTTGATGATCATGGAGGACGCCATCGAGGTTGCGGCTACCTCCTGTGGTCCGTTTACCTCGAAAGAAGCGAGAGCGCAGAAGACCAGGACAGTCCTCTGAGCCCCGAAGAGATTCGAAACGAGATGATTACGTTTCTTTTTGCTGGTTTCGAATCAACCTATCTCTCTTTGTGCTGGACGCTCTTCGAAATGTCGAAAAATCCGAGTACTCGTCAAAAACTCTTTGCGGAGGTTGAAGCGGTGCTTGCCGGCCGCACGGTGGCCTACGAGGATATCGCGAAACTCTCTTTTACGCGTCGAGTTATTAATGAGGCGCTGCGCCTTCATCCTCCGCTTTGGGCTGTATCGAGAGTAGCGACTGCTGACGATGAAGTGGGCGGTTACCGGGTCGCAAAGGGGTGCATGGTGATGGTGCTACCCTGGCTAACTCATCGGTTAGCTGACCTGTGGCCGAATCCGGAGGCCTTCGATCCGGAACGGTTTTCGGAAGTCGAATCGAATAAGCGCCACAAGTTCTCTTACCTGCCCTTTTGGGTGGGCCAACACAAGTGCATTGCCGAGCCCCTTTCGCTCTTTCAGCTTACGGCAATTATCGTCACTATCACTCAGCGATTTCAGCTCGACCTCGAGGGGGGCTTCGAGCCCAGAGCGGATGCGGAAGTGGGGCTCAATTTTAAGGATGGCCTTCGCATGGTCGCGACGAACCGTCTTAGGAGTTGACAATCCTTCGGGAGCCGTTTCCTTAAATGGCCATACGTGGTGCTTGATTTGTTGCGTTTTGCTACGGTGTAAGTGATCTTTTGAGTCTCCAAACAATCTCTTTCGGTTTCCTCCTTTATCTGGCACTATGGTCTCCAGTGATTGGTATTCTTGAGCAGGAGATTTTCTATGCGGCACGGTGAGATTGCGAATTCTCTTTCGATTTGGTCTTTCGCGGCGACTCTAGTAGCCCTGTTTTGCAGCCCTCTTGGAGTGTCTGCTTACGATGGCATTCCTCGAATTGCATTTGAAGTCGAGTACAATATTGACACAGCGGTTTTGATGCCTGACGGCACGTGGGCTTGTATGCAAAACGATGGTCAGTTGGCAGGGTCAAAACAACAAGTGGATTTCTTTCCTTTTGCCGAGTCCTTTGGCCAGACTCCCCCGCGTGTCACTGAGAATGTTTGGATGGCTACAATGGATGATCCGGCAGCTCATATGTTAGACGCTACCCGAGTAACCTATTTGGAGGCTTTGAAAACCAAACTCGCAAAGCTGGGAGTTCCCGAAGAAAGTCTTCCTACTAAAGCGAGCCCGGCGCGCGCGGATATTGGGTGCTGGGAGCGTGATGCCAAAATACAGTACTTAGACTTTCAAGACAAAGGTCTGAAGAAGTGGTCTGAATACGATAGAAGTGAGGTGCGAGATTTTTATGGAAGATCCTGGATTGACGATGAGTTTCATCTCCAAGAAGAGTCTGTAAAAGCCGATGCTTTTTCGTCTGCGGATAAGTTCGCAGCGGCGGCTCTTAAAGGATCTGGATACAGAGCTCGCCAGAGAAAAGCCAGAACTGCTGGTGTGCTCGAAGTGAAAACGAAAGGGGTCATTAAGCTAGAGGTCGATTCGTTCAAACGAACGAGGGAGTATTTGACCAACTTTATGAACGCAGTAACAGCCTGCAATGATGAGTGCACACCAAAGCCCTCCAAGCCTTCCCTTATTAGGGCTTGGAATAAGAACTGTCAGAAGAAAGTCCAGCAGGAGCAGGCTTCTTTTCTTGCGGGTCTGAATGTGGTGCGAAGTGACCATCAAATTCCTGCGTATTATCTTTTTCGAAGAAATTGCCAGGCTGGAGATGTTCAACCAATTGAAACCCAGATAACTATGGATATTCGATTGGCTCATCTTGCTCCCGATATATCCGGAAGTAATGCGAAGTCCGCCGCTGCGAAAAGTAAGTTTATTCAAGAGGCTTACTTTACCGGGATGTTTAATGTCTCATCGGCGCTCTACAGGAAATTGATTACGGGTAGACAGGTTACAAAGGTTTTGGGAGCGCTAAAAAGTGAAGATAAAAAGAACGAACTCAAGGGGCTCTTGCATGTCTTCGCTTATTGGATGTACCGGGGTTATGGCGAGCAAAAAACGTCTATTTCACCGCTTCCAAAGATAAGAATCGGAGAGGTAACTGCGGCAACTAAGGCAAGTTTAGCCATTAACGACGGTGATTGGACGGCGTTGGGAACAGAATTAATGGCGGCCTGTCTTAAAGAAGCTAAGTCCGGTGAATGGAATG
Organism: uncultured bacterium; assembly: GCA_964013555.1. Taxonomy (GTDB): domain Bacteria; phylum Myxococcota; class XYA12-FULL-58-9; order XYA12-FULL-58-9; family JABJBS01; genus CAXGXL01. The sequence goes on along the minus strand of CAXGXL010000117.1, from coordinate 2,123 downwards.
ATTACCGCGCTTATCTGATAGGCCGGGGTTTCGGCATTGAAAATAAGAACACCAGGGACTTGAGTGACCAACCGTTCAATGGCCACGCTGGAGCATTTAAGGTCAAGCCTGCTTCGGAGCGGGGCGGTTTTGTGGAAATGGCGATTGAATTTCGCCCGAAGGATCAGAACAGGAGAACCCTATCGGTGGGAATTGCTGATAACACGCACCGTTTTATCCATCAGCCGGCTCTAGCAGATGCAGACATAAAATCCCTTGTGGACGATTTGGCTCAAGATTTTGCACTTGCCAAGGGGGCTTCAAGAGGCAAGGCTGACGTGGAGCGGAATTTGGCTGAAAATGGAGAAGAGGTCGAAACGACCGAGTTACCTGTTTTTTATGAGTACGATAAGAAGACGAAAAAGTGTAAGTCTGATACCCAGCCTCCGAAACTTGCGCCCGAGCTACCAGTTGGATGGGAGCAGTATGTGGATGATGAATCCGGCTACTGTTATTACTCCAATGGCTCAGGGGAGGCTCAGTGGGAGTTTCCGACGGTGGATGGTTTGGAGCAGGAAGATTAGCTGCTTTGGTCAATAGAGTCATGGGCCCTAAGGAGCAAAGCCGCCCTATTAAGGGCAGTCGGGCTCTTGATACATGGGATCGGCAGAGATACTCGCGTTGAAGCTCTCCGTCGAAGTTTCCACATCCACCCGCTGACCTTGGCTATTTAGAAAATTGCTCTGGTACATGCATTCTTGGGGAAAATCATGATATGCCGTAGGCTCGCCGTCGAGGCTGTATTTGTAGCCCCTGACACTTCCGGGCCCGAAGCCACCGAAAAACCCGGCGAATATTTCTGCATTCGATAGCCACACTTCCTCAAAGGAGAGAAACATAGGAGAGGCGTTAAATTCAGCTAATCGCAGAGGTTGAGGGGCAGACGCTACTGAGAGGTCGTTTGCATTCAAGAAGGTAAGCGTTCCGCTGGTTCCGCTGCAGGAGGCGTCGAATTCAAAGAGAGCCAAGAGTTCGCCGTTGGGGCTGGGAACAACATCAATGGGGCCAGGAAATGCCATGGAGCCGCCATCGTTATTGCAGCCCAACATGGTGATGCCTTGCTCTCTAGAAACCGAGTGAACCGAGCCATCGGCCGTTCGAACAACGTCCCAATAAATCGGCTCGCGCGTAATTGTTTGAGTTCCTTCGGTTGATTCGGATTGCTTGCCACGTCGCTCGACTAAGATGTAGCCTTGAGAGCGCATATAGTGAGCGCCTACAAAGTAGCCTTCAAGTTGGGGGCCGACTGGAGCAAGACTAGACAAGTCGGCATTGACTCTAAAAAGCTGGGTTTTGTGATTGCGAGTTCGGTAATGGCTGGCGCCAAAGTCTTGTTTGCGTTCAAATTCGCTTTGAAATACCACTACTGCGGCTTCATCGTCGGACCAAATGCCGCTAGAGCCCCATTCGGTGCGTTCGCTCCAGCCACCGCATGCGGCTAGAGAAGCGCTAATCCCACAAAGTATTAAGAATCGGTTCATTCGGGAGGTCATGTGTATTCTCCAAGATTATTCCTGTCGGCGCGAGTCTGGGCTACCGCTCTTTTGTGGAGTTGTCGACCGAAGAATACGGTAATTGGCTCAAATGGCCGATTGTGGGCACCCAAAAGACGTTTTTGGGGCAAAAATCAACCAAATTGGAAAGCAATAAGAGAACCAATGCGGCTCAATTGCCTTCGGTGGAGTACGTGGAGTAGCCAGGTGGAGTCAATTCTCTGCATCATTCGGGCCGCTGTCTTGGTTGTCATCGCGCTGAAAATGACTCTGGGGCTAGCGGGAGCTGGCTAGGATGGGCTCAAACGGGGACCGGGGTTGAGTGAGGGGAGAAGGGATGCGCGAGGTGCCTTTTTGCGCGCCACTCTCATTTTACCGCTCGTCAAAGTAGGTTTCCTATCTAAATCAAATTTGAATTCGCGGCGAGTACTGAATAGACTTGTATGGTTGTTTTGAGCGGCGATGAACCTCTTCGTGCGTCCGGTGTCGTGCACGGCATTTGGGAGGAACATGAAAGGCAAAACCTACGATTTGTGTGTGGTCGGTGCGGGCTTTGCTGGGTTGAATGCCCTTTATACTGCTTTGAGGTAC
>CAXGXL010000116.1:0-8375 GCA_964013555.1 uncultured bacterium | reverse complement strand
AGTGGTCAAAAGAGTTGCATCGGTGACCAAACGCTGCTCCTGATGGAATGTAGACTCAAAAAATCAAAGCTTAAGCCCGGAGCGGATATAGCCACGCTGAATAGGGAACTGAGAAAAATTCAAATTGAGCAAGAGGATGGTATTCGGGCCTGTCTTCCTGACAATATAGAGTCTCTTTCAGACCGCGATAAAAGTTTGGTTCGCCCCCCTCGTAGTGAAGAAGAACGAGATCAATTAGCTTCTGTATACGAGGCGTGTATGCTCAAGAACCAGGCACTCTATCAAGAAAAGAGAATCGAGTTAGGACGAAATTTCCTGGTCATTTCTGATGATACAATCAAACTCGAAGTTGATGTGGCAGTTCAAACTCCATTTGGTGTGACATCTGCTATGGTTACACTCTACGGTGAAGAGAACAAAAAGCAAAAAGAGACGTGTTCCCAAAAAAACAAATTAATCTCAAAAACCTGCAACCTGCAAAGAAAACAAACGACGAGCCAAAAGAGAAAAAGTGCCCTTGTGCAATTGCAAGAAGACTACAATATCGCACTTGATATGGTCTGCGCAGCAGCCAGTCATTTCACCGACAAAGCTGCTGGCCGCACTTGGTACGACACAATCAAAGAAAACTATTTGGGCTGGTGTGAGGATTTTGAAACGACAATACGGGGCCGCCCCGACGGTGAATGGCCTCGGTCGAACTACGGGAGTCCGAAACTAACGAGTTGCAAGCGATACAAAAAACAAAATAGGCCCTTAGAGAAGCACCGTTGTTTGTGCGATTTTGATTGCGGCACTTAATTTTTTTTTGTGTGTCCCATGGGTGGGACCTCTGCAGTTTGACTCCTACACTAGAGGCTCCCTCAACGCCGCCCGTATCCGGTGAATGCCCAAGCAGGCAATTAGTCTCAAAGTTTTGCGCCCCTTCCTGCAGCAAGCGGCGCGGTGGTTGGCACAGTGGCTGCAGCAAGCTCCCTGGGGTAAGCTGAAGCGCCGTGTTCACCAATATCCAACCCTTCTAACTCCTCTTCGGGACTCACTCGAAGGCCAATAGTGGCTTTTATAAACATAAAAACCCCAAGACCTGCAGTGAAGGTAAAAGCAAAAACAGCAAGCACGCCGATGGCTTGGTATCCCAATTGACTTACCCCCCCGCCAAAAAACAGGCCGTCCTCAATAGCGGTGGCTGCATCCCAATAACGCACGTCAATAGCGCGCTCTCCAAAGAGGCCAATAGCGAGCGTGCCCCATACGCCGCACACACCATGAACGCTAATAGCCCCCACCGGATCGTCCACTTTGAGTTTGTGCTCAAAAAACAGGCACGAAGCGTAGACTAAAATGCCGGCTATTAAACCGATTAAAACAGCACTTTTGCCCGAAACCGAAGCGCAGCCCGCCGTGATGCCCACTAGCCCAGCCAGGCACCCATTAATGCCCATAGACAAGTCGGGTTTGTTATTGACTAACCAAGTCAGACAGATTGCTCCAATTCCCCCCGCCGCCGCGGCCAACGTGGTTGTAAAAGCGATGTGCGCAATGCCATCGACAGTGGCCAAGGTTGAACCTGCATTGAATCCGTACCAACCGAACCAAAGAATAAATGTGCCGATAGTGGCCATCGGCAGGTTGTGACCCGGAATGGCCTTCGGGACGCCATCTTTGGTGTATTTCCCCAGGCGTGGGCCGACCATGATTGCCCCCGCTAATGCCGCCCATGCCCCTACCCCGTGAACCACCGTGGAGCCGGCAAAATCACGCATGCCCATGCTACTGAGCCATCCATTGCTTCCCCAAATCCAATGGCCCGTAATCGGGTAAAGCACCGCGGTAATGAGAACGGAATAGGCGACGTACCCAATAAGTTTCGTCCGTTCGCTCATAGCCCCAGAGACGATGGTCGCCGCCGTCGCTGCGAACACAATCTGAAAAAACCACGCCGCCGTCGTAGAGTTATCGGCACCCTTATCGGCTACATCCATAAAGAGTAGGTTCGGATCCCAACCGATAAAAGCATTGCCACTCTCGCCGTACATAAGCGCGTATCCGATTGCCCAAAAGAGAAGCGCACCAAAGCAAAAATCCAAGAAGTTCTTGGTCATGATATTAACGGCGTTCTTCGCGCGGGTAAGGCCCGATTCAAGCATGGCAAAGCCCGCTTGCATGAGAAAGACCAAAACAGCGGCAATGGTAAGCCAAAGAATATCCCCCGTCGCTTGCGAAAGCGCAGGCTCCGGTGCGCCAGCCAACACCGACGATGGAATCACTAAAGCGGTTAGTAGCAACCCAATCTTTTTCACATAAACACTCATTTTTTAGGTCCCTTATATATTGGTGGAAATTGTCTTTTGATTTGCTGAGAGACTTAGCACCACAAGTTGAAATACCGTGCGGTTAAGAGCCCTATTTTGAACCCTATAATCTATCAAGGTAATGGATTCGTTTCCCTTGGGGTAAAACCCTAGCCGCCTCCCTGCCCCGACAAGACAAAGACTCGAAGGGTAAGTGAGGTCTCAAGCCGCTGGGGAGTAACTCTCTGACACGGGACTGCGATTCATTTTTTACCTCGACCGTCGTACCCAAAAAAAGAGAGGCGACATTTATGAAAAAGCCCCCAACGCCTGCTAGCTATTAACCGAGAGCGTCCAACTCGTTGTTTTTCTTCAAATTCATGGCTCAAAGGCTCCCTACTAGCCCATAAAACGGGTTGACTCGGCCAAAAGAGCGTTTTAGGGTGCCCAGCCATTAGCCCCCAGCTGGATTTGAGTTTCGAATGTGCCATTACCAGCTCTTAGAGAGTCGACCTGCTAAAATTAGCTCTTTCTCGGCCGAACTAACTCTCAATAATATTCAAGAACCTGGTTGAATATGCCCTTATCGAACTCTAAACTGTGCCTATGACTGAGCGTGAAACGACCATCAAAAAGCTAGAAACAACCCTCTTTGATACCCTGATAATTGGCAGTGGAATCAATGGAGCGGTAGCCGGCGCCGCCCTAAGCGGGAAAGGTGCAAAAGTTGCGCTTATCGATAAAAACGACTTCGCCGGGTTCACCAGCCAAGAATCTTCGAATTTGGCATGGGGAGGCCTCAAATATCTAGAATACGGTGAAATAAGACTCGTCGCTAAACTCTGCAAAAGCCGAAATTTGCTAATGTCGGCCTTTCCTACGGCCGTTAAAGAAATTCGTTTTCTAACAACCATTGACAAAGGTTTTCGGTGGCATCCGTGGCTTTTGTACTTGGGGTCTTTGCTTTATTGGGTCTTGGGTAGATTTTTTACGCGAGCCCCGGAGTATCTTAACACGGCGGCCATAGGCAACCGAGAACCGAGTGTCAATCTAGACAATGCGAGAGGTGGATTCGAGTATTCGGATGCCATCTTGCGAGAAAACGATGCCCGTTTCGTTTTTGGCTTCGTTCGCCGGGCCCTAAGAGCGGGATGCGCCGCTGCAAACTACGTTGAATCCCTAGGCGGAGAACGCGATTCTGATGGCTACTGGAATATTCGTTGCCGCGATAGGACCAACCAGCGAACGTTTACGGTTCGAACGAAAATTCTAGTAAATGCATGTGGCCCCTTCGCCGACAAGCACAACAAGTTAACCGCCGTGAATTCGGCTCACCGGCATGTACTTTCCAAAGGCATCCACCTCATTGTTGACCGACTAAGCGCATCCAAGCGAGTTCTTACCTTTTTCGCAGATGATGGGCGACCTTTCTTTGTGCTTCCCATGGGCACACGAACCGTTATCGGCACCACGGATACCCCGGTTGAAAAACCGGAAACCTCGGTAACCGACGCCGACCGAAACTTCGTTCTAGAAAATATCAACAAGCGCCTCGTATTAGATCCGCCTCTGACCAGAGACGACATTATCGCCGAAAGATGCGGCGTGCGCCCTCTCGTAGTGCCCTCGCAAGGCAGTACCGAAGCTACCGATTGGGTCAAACTCTCGAGAAAGCACGTCATTGACGTGGATGTGAGCAGCAATGCCCTCAGTATTTACGGTGGCAAATTAACGGACTGCATCAATGTTGGTAACGAAGTTTGTGACGCCATCATAGCCATGGGGGTCCCACTGACTACGCCTAAAGTGCGTTGGTTTGGCGAGCCCACCAAGGTAACTCATGACGACTTTCTTAAACGAGCAAAAATGCTCAAATTAGACACTTATACCGCACCTGATGCCGTCGAACCCTTGAGTAATAGGCTGTGGCGGCGCTACGGCCTCGATTCATTCGCAATGCTCGACGATATCGAGCAAGATCCGCGCAATGCCGAAATTCTGATTGAGTCCTCGGAGTTCATTCGCTGCGAATTGAAAGCAGTTTCGCGCCATGAAATGGTGGTTAATCTATCTGACTTTCTGAGGCGCCGCTCCAAATTAGCACAAATTGTAAACCACGACGATTTGGCACAGGCAGCCGGATTGAAAGAAGCCTGCAGTATTTTGTTCGGCGCCGCCGCCAAAGAAAAGTGGGAAGCGTACTTTCAGTTAAGCTGGACAACGGGCCTCAAGCTCGACACCAACCAATAAATTGCCCCAGTGAGCCGCCCCCTGGTTCTCCCCCGCGTCTGACTAGAGCGAACCCCACACTTAAAATTCGCCTATCTTTGGGGCGTTCCTTCAAGTTGGTCCAATTCATCTTCTAGCTTTTCAATCTCCGCTGTAATTTCCGCAAAACCACGTAAATTGCCATTGCGTTGGAGCGCCACGGCCTCTTCTCGCTTTTTGTTTATCGCTTTTTCAAGCTTTTTTCGGGGAGATTTTTTGAATAGTGACAACATAAAGTACCTCTTCTTGAAACCTACGGCTTCGGACCACATTTTTCAAGGTCTAATCAGCCTCGCTGCAATTCGGCCTTGAATCCCCCAACCCGCAGCCTACGTTAAGCAGTGGACGCGCATAATTTTTCCGAGGGTTGAGCTATGGAAATGTTGTATCTACTCACTAATGCTACCTCAACTTTTCTTCTCACAGGTCTAATCTGGATGGTTCAAATCGTCCACTACCCGCTTTTGCAAACCGTAGGGCCAACCCATTTTCGAGCTTATCATAGAGCTCACACCACTCGAATAAGCTGGTTGGTCGGCCCTGCAATGACACTAGAACTTATTTCCGCGTTGCTCCTCTACCAGCTCGAAACTCCCCCCCACCATACTATTGTCTATCTCGCAGGGCTTTTACTTGTCGTGTTCCTATGGGTTACCACCGCCTTCGTTCAAATTCCGTTGCATCAAGAACTGAGTATTGCGCCTACCAATCAAACCCTTGAACGCTTAGTTCAAACGAATTGGATTCGAACCTCCGTCTGGACCTCCCGCTCAGCGCTTCTTTTCGGCGTCCTTCTTACCAACCTATCGAGTTGAAAAAACGAGGCAACAAAGCCATGAAAAAGTTTATCAAAGAACTCAACTTGCAAAGCAAGGCACTCAGAGACCGTACTTGGTTTTTCCTTCCTTACGACCAACTTAATTCGGGCTTCGGGCCCGCAGCCAAGCTCCCCCCCACCGCCGTAGGTATGGTCTTCGTCGAAAGCCTATGGAAGCCAAATCAGAGACCCTACCACAAGCAAAAGCTCGCGTTGATTCTAGCGAACCAGCGTCACTTCGCTCTCGAACAAGCAAAGCGAGGAGTCGCTATTCGTTATCTAGTTGGGCCCAAAGATTACGCTGCGCTACTTCGTCAAGTTTGCCTTGAGCTTGGTCCCATTACGATGATGAGACCCTCCGAGCGCGAACTGCGCCAGTGCCTTGGCCCCCTTGTAAGAGAGGGCCTCATAAATGAAGTCGAAAACGAGTGCTGGCTAACCACAGGGGATGATTTCAAATTATCTGTGCAAGGTAAGCGAAAATGGAGATTAGATGCATTTTATCGTTATGTCCGAACTAAATACAATATTCTCTTAGATAGCGAGGGCAAACCCGAAGGAGGCCGATGGAGTTTTGATTCGGAGAATAGAAAACCCTGGAAAGGCAAACCACAAGATCCTAATTTGCCCACCTTCCAACCGGATTCCATCACCCAAGAAGTAATTGATTGGAAATGTAGCTTTCATCCAAAAAAGAACTGTCCCATGACAAGGATGTACTGGAACTTTCTCACCAGAAAGGAACATGCCCTAAAGACCAACCTTAGGATGCGTATCTCACTAGCTGCGGATCGTAAGCGACCCAACGACCACAAACTACTCGACCAAAGCATTCATGACTACCTCTGGTTGCGGTTAAAAGCTGGAAAAACAATTGAGGTAGATGAAGTAGAACGAACCCTAGTACCCAACAAGCCATCATCGGCGCTAGCCAGATAAACCAAAAGAGGCCGACATGATCCCAAAAGAACAAATACCACCATCAACTCCAAAGAGGTGGGGTTTACTTTTTCTCCCCTTTTTTGTTTGTTGTACCAATCCCCTTGATGACCGAAATAAACCCATCGAGTCCATTTTTGATGCATACCTGGCAACCCTCGGTGTAACTCAATCGGTTGATGTCAGCGCCCAGCCCTCGTACCCCAGGACTCGAGATAGAACCCATGAATTCGATGACGTTCGAATTCGCCTTTTTGAATTTATTGAGCTGCATGAATGTGGTCTCGGAGAACTTATTGGTTCGCGCAACGGCCCATTAGGAAAAACCATGGTTGCTTCATCGCGTTGGTATTACGAGCGACAACTTGAACTTGGATTGCGTGCCTGCGAACAACGGCTTCGATCCAGATCGAAGAAATCAAACCTGGACACAATTGAGAAACTCGAAGTCTGGCGAAAACTAAAAACAAGCGCCCTAAAAAAATCAGCGTGGAACGCCTCCCTAGGAAGCAACGAGCTCGCCCATGCGATGGCATTTCCTGCGGGATCTCTCGGCAGGAAAGAATTGGAATCAACTCGATTTGGCGCGCCATTAAGTGCCTCCTTCAAAAAACTAGAAACCGTTCTCGGCCACGCTGAGCCCGCTCCCCAAGAGTTGGCATCTCTTCACGAAGCCCTCTACGAATTGAGCTCCACTCGCCAAGCAGGTGCCATCATTCGAGCCGCTGCCCTTCTCACTCCTCGGCTCCGTGCCGCCAATCGAGAATTAAATCGCATCCACAATTGCGAAATCGTAAATGCACTTTTTTACGATACTTACATCGCACATCTGCATGCTCCCTTAGGGCAGCTAGTACGAGCTGGCAAATCGCTTCAAGAAGATTTGGTCGCCCTCAAACATCTGGTGGGAGCACCGCCAGGTCAAAATTTTACTAGGTACTGGGCGACGGTGATTCATAGCCCAGATCAGCAAGCTCTATTACAGCGTTTCTTAAGTCTCTTTGGCGAACACACCCAAACCTGGACGAGAGTTCTCGACCGTTGTCAAATCGCAGTGCATCGATAGTCCAAGACTCGGCTATCAGGAGCAACTATGGCAAACCGTTCCCAAGAAACCAGTGGCCTCGACGATCCGACCCAAGACTGGCTCAAACGTCTCGTGAGAGTAGTTCCTCACCCTCAGTGGGGTGTGGCTAGAGTACTTCGGTGGTTCCCGGCCAGCGGAGGATCTGGCCAACGACTCCGAATTCAACCCGCTAATACACGTTACCCTCAAACTGTCTTGGTGCGAGATGTAAGGGTAGTCAAAGAGAGTAAGACTTAAGCAGATTCAACCATGTCCAACCGGGTAAATTCAGAGCGAAGACCCCTGAAGGAAAAGAATACATTGACAATATAGTCCAGTTCCATTTTGCTATAAAACCAATTTGAATTGCATTTAGAGAGTCGAACCAGAAAGCTAGGCGATGTTGTTGAGTAGAAAAAGCACGTGGACGTGGATCGCAGCCATTGCCACCGCATGCGTTATAGCTATTTCAGGTTGCCTCTTAAGCACCGGTGATGTGACCGGTGCGCCGGCTACCGGCGAGCGGCTTCTCAGAATGCAGGCCTCTCCCCAATGGAACTCTCAACTAGAGCGCTTTGGCAACGTCTTGGAGCGAATTGACGGCTCGTGGGCCAAAATGCTGGTGCAGTTTTTTTTCGGTGGGTCCGATTTCCGTGAACCCCGAAATTTGCCGCCAATAGAGCTCGTGCCTACTCCCAACTTTAGCGACAATCCCGATGGCGAGCTTCGAATTACATGGCTTGGGCATTCTTCGTTTTTAGTGGAACTAGACGGTATCCGAACCCTGGTTGATCCGGTGTGGGCCGATCGGGCATCTCCCTTCACCTGGGCGGGGCCCAAGCGCTTCTATCCTCCCCCCATTGCCCTACATCAGCTTCCCCCCATCGATGCTGTCGTGATCTCCCACGATCACTATGACCACCTAGACCGGGATACCGTAGTTGCGTTGGCCAAGGCCCCCATCGAATGGGTCGTGCCCATCGGTGTGGGAGCT
>CAXGXL010000115.1:0-8394 GCA_964013555.1 uncultured bacterium | reverse complement strand
TACAACCCTTAGTGAGATAATGCATCTGGCAGCCGCCTATAAAATGCGGCGCTCAAAAAAGACCCGAAAACAGGTGCTGGGTCTCTTAGACGAAATTATCGAATTGCCAGAGAACGATCGCCCTGAGGTCCCCATCCTACGAGACATCCTCCTCGCCGAAGCCCATTTACATGAATTCAGGGAGCTCCAAAGCTGGAATGCCGCAGCCCTCTTACTACCTCATGTCGACACACCGGGACCTCACCAAGCGCTAGCCCAAGCCACCCTCGCTAGAGCATTAACTCAACTAGCTATTCATTTTCCTAAGAGCTTAAATCAACACAAAACCCCGATTGAATCGTGCCTAGAACAAGCTTTCTACCTCGCGGAAGCCGCAGCCCTAACCAATCACGAACTAGCAGATTCTCACGCGGCTCTAGGACGCCTGCTCCTGATTCACGGAACGACCGAGGCCTACAAAGACGCCGAAGTCCTTTTTCAACTAGCCCTCAAGCACAACCCCGAGTTCGACCCGGCACGTCTAGGACTCGCAAACTGCTTCTACCTCCAAGGCAAAGAAGCACAATCACTCACAGAAGTAGAGCTCCTACTGCGCAAAGGAGCGACTTTTCCCGGACTGTGGGTACTCCGTTCCCAACTCAAAGCGGACGCGGGAGACTTAAAAACCGCCCTTCGAGACATTGAGCGAGCAACTCAGTTGGCCCCGGAAGCTGGGCTCTACCATCTTGATGCTGCCAAAATCGCAACCGCATCAGGGCAGCTCCAACAGGCCGAATCTCACCGCCAAAAAGCCCAGCAACTTCTCGGAAAATACAGCACCTTTGCTCAAGCCGATTCTTAAACGAACTCTGGGGCTGGCTCTTTGCTACCAAACTCTATATAAACGCTCCCCATGAAAACTACACGACTGCTCTTAACGACTTCTCTAATTTTTTCTCTTACCTCTGCTTGCCAAAACGGTGACGCTCCCAAGGTTGAAACCAAACCTGAACCAGCTAAAAAGGCAGCAACAACGACACCCGACAAAAATGCTAAACCGACAAAAGGAATTCCTGGCGTGAAAGAATCGCAAATCCCCGCTCCAGATGATGTTGCTGCTGCTCCAGCCGATGCTCAAAAAACCTCTTCGGGGCTCGCTTCAAAAGTCCTTCAAAAAGGCAGTGGAACTGAAAAACCCAATGCCGAAGATACCGTAGAAGTTCACTACACTGGCTGGACCACAGACGGAAAAATGTTTGATAGCTCAGTGCAACGGGGAAAGCCCGCAAAATTTCCCCTAAATCGCGTGATCAAAGGCTGGACCGAAGGCCTGCAATTGATGGTAGTCGGCGAAAAAAGACGATTTTGGATTCCAGGAAAGCTCGCTTACGGTGATACCCCCCGACGCCCAGGTGCCCCCTCTGGAACCTTGGTTTTCGATGTAGAATTACTCGGCATTCAAGCCGCACCAAAAGCACCAGCTGACGTAGCCGCTGCCCCCAGTGACGCTATCAAAACCTCGTCAGGCCTCGCGTATAAATTTCTCAGCCCCCAAGGCGGTAAAAACAAACCCAAAGCAACCGACGTTGTAGAAGTGCACTACTCGGGCTGGACAACCGACGGAAAAATGTTCGACAGCTCCGTAGCCAGAGGGCGTACCGCAACCTTTCCTCTCAATCAGGTTATCAAAGGCTGGACCGAAGGCCTACAGCTGATGGGAGAAGGAGACAAAGCCCGGTTTTGGATTCCTGGTAATCTCGCCTATGGAGAAAAGCCAACCCGTCCTGGCGCACCTGCGGGCACCCTTGTCTTTGACGTAGAGTTGGTGAAAATCAAGAGTAGCCCTAAAGCCGCAACGGCCCAATAAAGTAATCAGTTCGAAGAAGAGAACCCACCACCGATTGATTGACAACGAGTCAAGAGACGGAAATACTCTCGAATCGGGACGACTCTTTATAACATTGCCTTGGGTGCTGCATGACACAGTCATATCGGTGCTATTTTTTTGCTCTCGTGCTCATCGCGTTTTGTTCGCCCCACAGAGTACAAGGAGCAGACTCCCCACCCCTCCGAGCAAATTCTGAACGAGAAGAAGTCAATATTCTCGCGAAAGCCGAAGGCTTATTGCTTCAAAATGATGCCGCACAAGCAGCCAGCCTCCTAGGCAGCGTCTCTCTAGAGGGGCACCACGGTCCAGCTATTTTACAGGTTCGTACCTGGGCACTCTTTGAATCCAAAGCATTCAAAGAACTGGCACTTCTCCTTGAAGCGACCCCACATCTCAAGGGGGAATATCGTTTTTTGCGAGGTGCTGCCCGTTTACGCACCGGGAATTGGGAAGGTGGCAAGGCTGATCTGCAATCTCTTTGGTGGAATACGCCTCAGACTATTTGGGGGATAGCTGCACTGCGCGAACTAGCAATGAGCAATCTTCCAGCAACCTATAGCCCCAAAGAACGAGCTATTATTGAACGTACTATTCCAGCCATAACCTACGCATCGAGACGAAGCGCTAAGCCCCCCAAACAATCGGTCTACAAAATCTTGCAACGCAAAGCGCCACCGAAAGGCGCTCTTAGGCACGAACTCAAGTTTGCCTGGGGGCTGCGATTGCTTAACAACGAAAAGTTCACCAAGGCTGCAAGAGTGCTTCGACAAGCTCTACGTACCAATAAGAATATAAATCTAGACCGAGTCATCGAACTGAATCTGGCCGAGGCCCTGCGCTTCAAAGGTACCTATAAAATAGCTATGAAGCATTTTGACCATGTAGCAGAAACTGGAAGAGACGAGCTAAGATACAAAGCCCTCTCTCAAGCTGCTCGCATGGCCATCCACTACCGAAAATACTCCGACGCTAAGAAACGTTATCAAGCCCTCCTCATCACCGACCCTATAGGGCCCACCAGACAAGAGGCTCTTTGGGGACTTGGATGGGTAGAATTCAGAAACAAAGAATATTTACGAGCCCAACGCTTTTTCGAAACCCTATTTACAGAACACCCCTATGGGCCACGTGCTCCCGGAGCAATCTATTGGAGTGCAAGATGCCTTCAAAACCTCAAACAAATGCCCAGCGCCCAGTCTCATTTACGAGCCCTTATAGAGCGATTTCCCGTAGACTATTATGCATACCTTGCAACGGAAGTTCTCAAACAAAATCGTAACAAAAACTCGGCCAAGCAACTCGCAACTCTGCCCACCAAATTAACCGATCCCAAAGTCTCCCACATTGAAGGCTTAGCCCAAGCGGGCCTTAGAGCAAAAACTAGGCGAGCTTTACTCAACATCCTTCCTTATGCCAGTGACTACTTGAGTCCACGAGAACTAGACGACCTTGCAACCACCGCGCATACTATCGGACTCCGACAAATCGCCGGAAAAATCCGAGGCATTCGAAACCGACGCTTTCCCCAGCCCAATGCATCCACCATAAAAACCCTAGCTGCGAATTTCCCGGGCCGCTACGTCAACATGCTCCGCGTGGCGGCCAAAGCAAATCGCTTAGAACCCAATCTAGTCGTTGCACTCGCTCGGCAAGAAAGTGCATTCAACCCTCAAGCGGTATCGAGCGCCGGAGCATTGGGGCTCTTACAACTCATGCCTACAACCGCCACTTCTTTGATTCGGGAGCAAAAACCCCAAGCGAACCCCACCCATGCCGAAATTATGGCCCCACGCTTGAACGCAAAGTTAGGAACCCGTTATCTGGGTAGAATGATGCGCTCCTTCAAGGGCAACACCGCGTATGCACTCGCAGCCTACAATGCCGGACCAGGAGCGGTGTCTCGGTGGAGAGAGCGGCAAGGGGCCCTTCCGGCAGAAATTTTTGTTGAAGAAATACCCTATAAAGAAACGCGCCTCTATGTACGCAAAGTTCTTTCTTGGAAGCGCAAGTTTGAATTTCTACTCACCCATCAATCTCGCCTCCATAAAACCAAAAAAAAGAAGCAATCTCGGAGAGTTAATTCACACATGCCCCGCGGGTAAAACAGCAGGTCCCCCTGTGGCCCTTAGAAAGGTCAGTGCACTCCCTCGTTTTTGCTTGCTAAATCTAAATCACAGCTATAAGTCGGCCCCGCACTCAGAGACCGACAATGACCGATATCATTTTAAAGCATCCGGCTTTGGCCCAACTGACATCTCTCTCCGCCCAACCGCCGGTGGGACAAGCCAATCTACTTGGCTGTACCCTCAAAGAATTATCCGACTTTGCCCTAGCCTGCTCTCAACCCAGCTACCGGGGAAAGCAATTATTCGAAGCTCTCTTCAAACAGCGAGTAAAGTCTTTTGAAGAAATTACCAACCTTCCAAAGGCATTTAGAGCAGCACTCGAAAATCAATACGTCATTGAAAGACCGAAGATCGATCAACTCGAAGTATCACAAGACGGTACTAGGAAATACAGGTTTGTTGGAGTCGATGGCCTCGCATTCGAGTCTGTTTACATTCCCGAAGTAGCCAAGGGCCGAAAGACCAACACACTCTGCGTTTCGAGCCAAACTGGTTGCGCGGTTGGTTGTGGCTTTTGCTACACTGCTTCTCTAAGACGAAATCGGAATCTTGCGGCCGCCGAAATAGTCGGACAAGTTCTCGCGGTCCAAGACGACGTTGCACAAGTTGGCGAAAGCGCCCAGATCACCAATATCGTCTATATGGGAATGGGCGAACCTCTACTTAATTATCGCCAGCTCGTTCAATCCGTCACAATCCTCTTAGCCGAGGAAGGTGCCGCATTTTCCAGCCGACGCATCACCATAAGTACCTCCGGCATCGTTCCCCGAATTTACGATTTGGGAAAAGACCTTCCTACCCAATTGGCAATTTCACTCAACGCCACAACGGACGAGACCAGAACCCAGATCATGCCAATCAACAAAAAATGGCCACTCAATGAGCTTATTGAAGCACTGCGCCAATATCCGCTAAAGAAGAGGCGCAGATTTACAATCGAATACGTTTTGCTCGCAGGCGTCAACGATACCAATGAAGATGCCAAACGCTTGATCGAGCTATTAAAAGACCTACCGGTAAAGATTAATTTACTTCCACTCAATGACCACGAGCGCACCAAGTTTTCGTCACCATCAAGAAATCGAGTTTACGCCTTCCAAAAGATATTGAAGAACGCGGGAATGAACGTTCTTTTACGCACCCCACGCGGAAATGATATCTCTGCGGCCTGCGGCCAACTAGGTGAAACCATTTCAGCAGCGTAACTACAGTGGCATCCTCTGAACTTGATTTAAATCAAATTGCGAAAGCCGCCAAAACTCTTGGTTTTGCTAAAGTAGGCTATACCCCAATTACTCCCTTAGAGCGGGGTTCGAACGCCCTCAAAGCCTGGCTAGAAAATGACTATCACGGCAACATGCACTACATGGCCGCACACGGTCGGCGCAACGACCCGCGAAAAATGTTAAGTCAAGCCAGAGGAATCATCGTTGTCGCATTGCCCTACAACCGAGATCTCGTTTCAACCCCGCCGGCACCGGGCAAACTCCACGGTATTATTGCTCGATATGCCCAGGGCGCCGATTACCATATTGTTTTAAGAGAAAAATTAGTATCGCTAGCCGAGCAAATTAGCCACCAATTGAATTGCTCGGTATTGAGCCGCCCGTGCGTTGATACGGCCCCCTTATTGGAAAGAGAAATAGCCCAAGAATCGGGCGTTGGCTTTATCGCCAAATCAACGATGACTCTCATACCCGGAGTTGGAACCTACACGCTTTTGGGTGAACTCCTGATCGATATCGATTTACCCTCCAGCCCCCCCCAACCCAATAAGTGCGGCCAATGTACCGCGTGCCTAGATCAATGCCCCACGCAAGCATTTGTCGCTCCTTACATCCTGGATGCACGCAAATGCATCTCCTATTTAACCATCGAGTCGAAAGATCCTATCCCTAGAGAATTAAGGAGACCGATTGGCAACCGAATTTTTGGTTGCGACATCTGTCAGGAAGTATGTCCCTTTAATGCTTCCCCCAAAGAGCGTCCTGGCGACCCAGATCTTGCCCCTTTTGAACGCCTCCAATTCCCAAAACTCGAAAAGCTCCTCAATTTGCGCTCGGGCGAATATCGCCGTTTTGTGAAAGGTACCGCCCTTAGGCGGGTCAACCGAGCTCAGCTAGACCGCAATGCGGCGATTGCACTGGGGAACTCCGGTAACCAAGACGCTATCCCCCTTTTAATTCAAGCCCTTAAGGAAAATACCTCCGCCTTGATACGCGGACATGCCGCGTGGGCATTAGGGGAGCTACCATCAGAAACCTCTCGTCAAGCGCTCCAGGAGGTCCTCAGCTCTGAACTTGAAAACGATGATTTTGTCCTCACGGAAGTTCGCTCTGCACTCAAGCAGCTGGATTTGAATTTACCCGATCCCACAAAATTCCCATTGCCCAACGAGAGTAACCGTGCCAGATAGCCTACACTGTTTGCTCAAAGATGCGTCGTACGATTGGGGAGTCTTCAGTTTTTCGCTCAAGAACCAAACACTCCTTCAGCTCCCTGAGAGTTGATCTACAAAGTTCGATCTGGAGAGCTTCCAAGAATCTTTTCAGGTCAGCATGTCGGATTGGATAGCAACACCACTTTGAACTTACCGAGATCCCTAAATGCTCTCTCGGAAAAGGAACGATAACAATGAATACCAATGATACCGATACCACAAAAAAAGCGGACCAAGATGCCCTTCTTGCAAGTTTGCAAGATGCCAACGCTAAGTCGAAAACGGCCGAGCATCCCTTCGCAGCTCCCGGTCCAAAGGTCCAAACCGTTATTGAAACCAAAGCGAAAGACCAGCTTCCTCCTCCCCCTGCTGATGATGCACCACAAATTGAGCACGACCGATATTGGCTAGAGAATATCTATCAAGCTGACAAGGTTAAGCAAATGACCTTTCGCTCCATGTTCACAGGATGCCTCATTGGTGGAGTCATGAGCTTCTCTAATCTCTATGTAGGGCTCAAAAGTGGCTGGGGTCTTGGAGCTTCTATCACCGCCGCAATTATCGCATTTGCGTTCTTTAGCTCGTGGGAGAAACTAAAGGCGGTGGTTACTGGTAAAGCCAACGAAGACCATTTCACCATTCTGGAAAACAACACGATGCAAACCGCTGCATCATCAGCGGGGTATATGACCAGTGCTGGTTTGGTTTCCGCTATTCCTGCCCTATACATGGTAACAGGACAAACCCTCTCATTTGGCCAAACCATGATTTGGCTCATCGGTGTTTCGCTTCTGGGAATCGTCGCCGCAATTCCGGTTAAACGAAAACTTATCAATCAAGAACGCCTCAAATTTCCTTCCGGTATTGCCTGTGCAGAAACCCTCAAGAGCCTCCATGCTTCCGGTGCAGAGGGTCTGGCCAAAGCGCGTGCTCTCTTTATCACCAGTGGCCTTGCCGGTGCATTCGAGCTTGGACGTAGTGGCTTGGAAGTCTTGCCCACAAAATTCAAACTTTTTGGGGCCGCCCTTGCGAGTAAAACAGTTGTTTTTGAAACCTCCATGTGGACCCTAGGCGCGGGCGCCATCATGGGACTTCGCGTAACTGCGTGGATGACCGTTGGCGCCATAGGAACCTTTGCAATCGCACCTGAATATCTCTTTAATGCGGGATTCATTACCTGCGGCACCTTACCTGAAAGTGGAGTCTGCGGCCTTGAGAACATAGGCTATCGGGATATCACTGGCTGGACCTTGTGGCCCGGCGTTGCGTTAATGGTAGCCCATTCGCTAGTAGGACTATCCTTCCAAGCTCCAAAAATGCTCAAGGGCTTAGCGCAAACCTTCAAAGGCGGTGCCCAAGAAAATGTCAATATCCTTAAAGATGTCGAAGTTCCCGCAACGTGGTTTTACATAGGCCTTGCAATTGCCGGTACCCTTTCCATTATTCTTCAAAACTCGCTCTTCGGCATTCCCGTTCTCTATGGGGTTGTCTCGGTCTTGCTTGCGTTGGTGCTCTCCTTTGTTGCCGCACGCTCAACGGGCGAAACGGATATTACGCCGGTCGGAGCAATGGGAAAAGTAACCCAACTGGTGTTCGGCGGCGTGCTCAAAGGGCAAATTGCTCCCAACTTAATGGCTGCCAACGTAACGGGCGGAGCAGCAAGCCAAGTTGGCGATCTATTAACAGATATGAAAACAGGTTACGCTCTAGGCGCCAAACCTCGCTACCAAATGTGGGCACAAATAGCGGGCGTCTTTGTCGGTTCTATTTTTGCTACAGCCGCCTACGCCCTCCTGGTAGATCCTACCCAACTTGGCGGCGAAGAATGGCCAGCACCAGCTGCAGTTGTTTGGGCAAAAGTCGCAGAGCTACTCAGCAAAGGCCTAGATAATATCGAGAGCCACAAGTTAATAGCAATGGCTTTGTTTGGAGGCATTGGCGCCCTGGCCGCAATCATCGAA
>CAXGXL010000114.1:0-8415 GCA_964013555.1 uncultured bacterium | reverse complement strand
ATTTGCGCAGCCGTAACCTTTCGAAAGGTCATCGCTTGAATATGAGCAATAAGCTCTCCCGCCATATCTACAATCGTGAGCTCTGCTCGGCCGGCTCCCGCATCAGCATCCGGGGTTAGTTCGACTTGAATTCGAAACTCCGATGCACCGGTAGCGTATAAGGATACGCCTTCCCAGTGAACTGGAATCAGAACCGACTCTCTCCAATCATCTTCTTCCAGAGCCAAGACAATAGCATGAGTAGCCGCATCCAATAGCGCGGGATGCAACCCAAATCCGGCCACTTGTCCCACCAATTCCTCTGGCAAAACTGCTCGGCCATAGACTTTACCACCAATGCTATAAGCTTCGCACAGTCCCGCGAATGCGGGCCCGTAACATGCCCCAGCACGCTGCCTTCCCTGATAAAAGTCCTCTACATTAATCCTGCTAGCTTCAGCCGGAGGCCAAAAAGACAATTGCTGACAATCCACCGGAGTAAGACTCTCCGTCTGAATCAGCAGACCCGACGCATTCTCCCTAAATGGAGTTCCTTCAGGGGCATCTTCAAAGCGGCTAAAAATCCCAATCCGCCGCCTTCCTTGGGAGTCCACTGCCTCAACAACCACTTGCACCTGGGTTGCGCTACGTTGATCAATGACAAGTGGCATTGGCAACACAAGAGATTCCACCTGCCACGGTCCTAAATGCGCCGCCGCCCCCAGTGCCAATTCCAAAACCCCCGTACCGGGAAAAACAATAGAGTCAAAAAGTCGATGGTCCGAAAGCCAAGCTTGTTCAGCCAGTGATAAGCGACTCGTAAAAAGTTCACTCTCACTTCCCGCTACGGTCGTTGCCGCCCCCAACAACCCATGCTCGGTGGCACTCATTCCCGCTTGTCCCAGATCTGCCCTTTGTCGAGCCGCATCAACCCAATAGCGAACCCGCTGAAAAGCATACGTTGGCAAGCTCACCAGCGCCCCATGCTCAGTATCGATAACCTTCTTCCAATCGAGCTCCACGCCAGCGGTATGAAGCTGCCCTAGGGCCTTGTAAAAAGCGCCAAGCTCCCCATCACCACGCTCCAGGGTTCCCACCACAATGCCTCGGGACGCAGCGCTTGCTGTCGTCAGGGGAATTCCCAAAAGCGGGTGCGCACTCACTTCGAGAAACACTCCAAAGCCATCCTCCAAAAGAGAATCCAACGCTTTGTCTAAGCGAACCGGCTTTCGAAGATTCTCGCACCAATAAGCAGCATCCATAGTAGAGCCAGCTGCAATCGCTCCGGTCACCGTCGAATACATAGGGATTAACGTTTCCCTCGGCGTAACGTCCTTAAGCCTTTCCATCAAATCAGGGACGACCTCATCCACCTGAGAGCAATGGGAGGCGTAATCCACATTGACCCGGCGGCAAAAAACATTTTTCGCCTGCAACTCTTCGACCAGAGCTTCTATCGCATCCATATCGCCGGACACGACAGTGGATGAAGGCGTATTAACCACCGCTATCGCAAGCTTGCCTTCATAGCCCTTCAAATGACCTTCGACCTCTTTACGGGGAAGTTCGATCACCGCCATAGAGCCTTTACCAGACAAGCGTCGGACCAATTGACTTCGAGCCGCCACCACCGCCGCACCATCTTCGAGGCTCAACGCTCCCGCCACCACCGCCGCACCAACCTCTCCTTGGCTATGGCCCACCACCGCTTCAGGCTCGACTCCCAAGGACCGCCACACTGCCGCTAAAGCTACGGACATGGTAAAAAGCGCAGGCTGGACCACGTCAACTCGCTCAAGGGACAAAATCCCCTCTCCTTCGTCCCCACGAAGCACCGCTTCGACGCTCCAGCCGGTATACGGTTGAAGAGCCGCATCGCATTCGCCCACGGCTTGGGCAAAAACCTCCGACTGCTTTAATAAATCGCGCCCCATCGCTTCCCACTGGCTGCCTTGCCCCGGAAAAACAAAGACGGTTTTCCCAACCGCTCGGGCATCTCCCACAACCAAGTGGTCGTCAGAGCGATTTTCGGCGAGGGCTGACAGGACCTTTATCGCCTCTTCAATAGTATCTACCTGCAGCGCAGCTCTAGACTGGAAGTGGCTACGCCGAACCGCTGCAGTGTAAATCAAATCCACAAAAAGAGTTTCGGGATTGTTCTCCAACCACTGGCGCCACCGTTGTGCTTGTTCCTGAAGCGCTCCTTCGTCACGGCCCGAAACCACCAAAAGACCAGGGCGGGTTTTCTCATGGAATTCGTCGCGAACCGCTGCTTTCGACTTGGGGGCTTGCTCCAAAATGACGTGGGCATTCGTACCACTGAACCCAAAGGAACTAACCCCTAATCGTTTGGGCGTTTCGCGTAGCTTCCACGGCGTGGGCTTGGTCGCAATTTCGACGGGAAGTTCTTCCCACGGAATATGTTCATTGGGTTCTTCGGCATGAAGCGACCGAGGAATCCTATCATTTTGAAGGGTCAAAACTCCCTTGATAACGCCGGCAATCCCCGCCGCACTTTCCGCATGACCCATATTTGACTTGATAGAACCAACAACCACCTCGTTTCCTGGCTCTCGGTCTTTTCCGTAAACCGCAGCCAACGCCTGAACCTCAATTGGATCTCCAAGTGGAGTACCAGTCCCATGACACTCCACGTACCCAACCGTATGAGCTTCGATGCCCCCCATATTAAGCGCACTCTGAATTACCGCTTGCTGAGCTGGACCATTGGGCGCTGTAAACCCATTGCTCTTTCCATCTTGGTTGACGGCGCTACCGCGCAAGATCCCCAAAATTTCATCGCCATCTCGTTGCGCATCGCTCAAACGTTTGAGCAAGACCATACCACAGCCTTCCGCTCGCACGTATCCATCCGCATCCTTCGCAAAGGTCTGGCAACGGCCACTTGGGGACATGGCTCGAAGGCGACTGAAATAGACAAACCCAAAGGGCGTAAGAAGGGTATTAACCCCGCCGGCAATCGCCGTATCGCAATCCCCATGACGTAGCCCCTGACAGGCCAGGTGCAAACTCACCAGCGACGACGAGCATGCGGTATCGACTGGCATGTTGGGGCCTTCTAAACCAAGCCAATAAGAAATTCGTCCAACCACCGCACTGTGGGCCGTTCCGAGATAAGAGTAGGCATCGATTTCACTCGCATCGGCGGTGCCCATAGACAGATATTCACTGCCACTAATTCCCACGTAGACCCCAGTAGACGAGCCCATTAAGCTCTCTGGCAGGACCCCGATGCGCTCGTAGAGTTCCCACGTTGTTTCCAAAAGCAATCGTTCTTGAGGATCGATGCTCTTGGCTTCTCTCGGTGAAATGCCAAAAAATGCCGCATCAAAACGCTGAACATCTTCTACAAAACCACCCCACCGGGTGTAAGTTTTACCAATGGCGTCCGGATCTGGATCGTAGAACGCATCCAAATCAAAACGAGACGCAGGAATTTCAGACACAACGTCGCGCCCATCATCCAAAATCTCCCACATGTCTTCGGGGCTTGTAATTCCCCCCGGAAAGCGACAGGCCATGGAGATAATCGCGATGGGCTCGTCTAGATCTTGGGTACTCGCGCGGGTTCTTATAGATGCACGCTTGGGAGCTTCTTCTAGTACATCCCCTAGACGCAGGGCTTCGATAATATAGCCCGAGATGGCATCGATGGTTGGGTAATCAAATACCACCGTGGCGGGAATTTGAATTCCCGTAAGGCTTACCAACCGATTTCTAAATTCAACCGCCATCAAGGAGTCTGCGCCCATTTCCTGCAGGGATTGGGTGGGGTCAACGTCCTTGGCCGCGGAGAGCCCCAATACCTGCGCCAATTCTTCCCGCAGAATTTCCACCAAGGCCACATGGCGCGCGTCTTCAGGAATAGCTTGCAATTGCCGCCTTAGGGCACTTGCACTAACCCCAGCTGAAGCCGAGGCGCGAATGAGCTGCCTATAAAGCGCGGGGGTTTCAACGCCACTTCGTTCGATCAACTTTTGAAGCTTGCGTGTATCAAGGTTAACGGCAACCAATAGTGCACCGGATTGACTCAATGCTCCATCTAAAAGTTCGAGTCCTTGTTCTACTTGAATCGGCGCAAGACCCTGACGCTGCATTCGAGCGTGATCTGCAGCCGCCAATTCGGCCGCCATGCCACCATCGGCCCAGGGTCCCCACGCAATAGATAGAGCCGGTAAGCCAAGTCCTTCTCGGTGCCGAGCCAGCGCATCCATAAACGAATTCGCCGCAGCGTAATTGCCTTGGCCAGGACTTCCCATGATTCCGGCGATAGAAGAGAAAAGAACGAAAAACTCAAGATCATCCTTTAGAGTTGCTTGGTGTAGATTCCACGCACCATCCACCTTGGGCTTTAGAACCCGCTGCAATTGTTCTGGGCTCAAATTGGCTAATGTTCCATCCTCTAGAACCCCCGCCGCGTGAATGATTCCGCGAATCCCTCCATTTTGGCGAGCAACCTCCAATTGTTGGGAGACGGATTTCGCGTCAGCCACGTCACAGGCTACGATGGTCGCTTTAGCCCCCAAGCTCTCGAGTTCTTCTTGAATTTCAAGCGCAGTCGACGTGTCCATTCCTCGACGAGAAGTCAACGTGACATGTTTAACACCCCGTGCTTGAACCAGGTGAACCGCTACCGCTCTTCCTATCGCCCCCAAGCCCCCCGTTATGACGACGGTGCCTGAGTAATCAGTTTCAACTCTTTGGGTGGGAACCAAAACCAGCTTACCGATGTGCTTGGCCTGGGCCATAAACCGCAAGCATTGGGAAACCTTAGACATCGGAAACGTTCGAAGTGGTAAGGGTTCGAAGACTCCCTCTTCGAAGAGCTTCATCAACTCCACCAACATAGCCTGAGTACGTTGTGGCCCCGCATCACGTAAATCAAAATCAGCGTAGGTTACGCCAGGGTGATTCTCTGAAAGCCACTGCGCATCCCGAAAATCGGTCTTGCCCATTTCCAAAAAGCGGCCCGATGACTCCATCAATCCAAGAGACGTATCCACAAATTCCTTGGCGAGAGCGTTGAGCACCACATGAACTTTCGGGAAGGCTCTCCCAAAATCCAAATTTCGAGAAGAAGCAATGTGGGCATCATCTAACCCCATCTCCTTCAAGGCAGCCCATTTTCCTGAACTTGCGGTTCCATAAACCTCTGCCCCTAAATGCCGAGCCACCTGAACCGCGGCCATCCCTACGCCACCGGCCGCAGCATGTATCAAGATGCGCTCGCCTTTTTGCACGTTGCCCAGATCTCTAAGGGCATACCACGCGGTAAGAAAGACCAACGGAATCGTCGCTGCTTCTTCAAAGGATAAGCACTCTGGTATTTTCACCACCATCGGCGCTTCCACCACCGTTGAGCTGCCAAAGGCAGAGGGCCCTAATCCTAGCACTCTATCCCCCACCTCCACGTGGGTTACCCCCTCACCCACTTCCGTGACCACTCCAGCAAGTTCGAGTCCTAAAAACGGAATAGGAACCATGCCCAAGACATTGAGAACATCACGAAAATTCACACCGGCGGCATGAATCGTAACCCTCACCGCTCCCGCGCCAACGACTTCGGGATGAAATGGGGTTAGAGCCAAGCGGTCGAGACGCCCCTTCTCCACAATCGAAATGCGCCAATTACCATCCGCCGGTACCGCAAGATCTGTATTCGGTGCGCGAACCAAACGGGGAACCAATACCTCGTTGTCTCGAATCACAACTTCGGGTTCCGACCTTCTGCCAACCGCTGCCTTGTAGGTAGCCTCCGCAAAGGTAGCCCCAACATCGACCACCTCTAAGCGCAAGTCCGGATTCTCTAAACGCGCGCATCTAGCTAATCCCCAAAGCCCGGCCGTGTCTAGGGCATTATCTTGCGTCAACCAAATAAGAGAGGGATTGTGCTTATGGGCAATCACCGCTTGGAGTTCTTCTATCGCCATTAGCAATTGAGTATGAGCATTGCCAACAATATCCTCAGCCGGTTGCCAAAACCGAACAACCCCATCGAGTTCTTGATCCAAGGCCACAGCTATCGAATCGACCTTCATCCATTCGAGATTTTCCTCGGTGCAAACTTCGGGACCTCCGCCCTTAGGATAGCCACCCAGCCATCCCCACTTGCCATAAAGGGGTTCGATATCCCCTTCTAGCGGAACCTCGTCCACCCTAAACCGAAGTTGGTCAATGGATTCGCCAGCAGTTTTCAAAAGGGCTTCTCGAAGAGCTTGCTTGGCAATAAAGCCATCTATTTCTAAAATGGCGTTCCCGTATTGGTCCCAATAGCGCAATTCAAATCGAGAGGTTTCATTTCCTAATTCAATGACCTCTGCATAACACCACACTTTCTCAGTGGGCACCCCTCGCCAGCGCATGGCCTCAAACGCGAAGGGCAACTGCACTTGGGCGTCGTTCAACTCCACCTCTTGATTCAAAAGAGGCAAGGTAAGAGCAAACCCAATCCCATTATCAAACATAGCTGGATGCAATGGCCCATCGGTCGCAGCTCCCTCAGGCGTCGCAATCTCCATCAACCCCGATTTTTCACCCAATGCGATGGAGCTCGCCCAAAACCAACCGGGTCCCCAATCGACGTCAGATTCTTGAATAATGGAAGCAAAAGACTCCACCGGCTCTGTACGGGAACATCGCTCTTTGGCTTGTTCCAATGACAATTCGGAAGTAGCTGTACCAGCTTGCGGATCCAGCATGCCCTCTGCGTGGAGCAACCATTGTTCCTCTAACTCGTCTTCCGCCATGGTTCTCAGAGAGAACCGGTACTCGCCGTTGTCCGCCGGGGTCACAAAGGCATGCAAGGTTATGGCTTTGTCCAAAAAGAGCGGCTGCATGATTTGAATATTGCTCAAATCAAGTTTTGCATTTTGCCAATGAGACTCGGCAACCGCCATCATAATCAAGGGGTAGGCAATTCCCGGGAGGAGCACTTGGCCAAACGCGGCGTGTTCTTGAAAATACGATTGATTGGTTGGGCTAATGGGAATGATGTGATGCCACCCACCATCGGCCTGGGGCAAACAAATTCCCGAATACGCATACGGAGTGGATTTGCCCCCTAGAAGGTTCCCCCCCGCCGACATCGAAGGCTTCACCCAATAGCGTTTTCTCTGAAAGGCGTAGGTTGGTAAAAGCGTGGGAACAGCGCGAACCGGTGCAAAGAAATTATCCCAATTAACAACGCCACCTTCTGCGTGATACTCACTCAGCGCGCCAAGTAGGGTGGTCCAATCGGCGCGATTGCGCCGCAAAGAATGAACCCAGTGCAAATCACTTCTCTCTGGAAAGGATTGGCGCCCTAAACCACTGAGAACGGGCTCTGGCCCCACCTCAACAAAACGAGTAGCGCCCTCTTGTACGGCGGATTGAATGCCATCGCAAAAAAGAACCGCTTGACGAATATGGTCTACCCAATAGTCGGCCGACTGAATTTCAATTCCCGCCTTCTTTCCCGAGACATTGCTGATGATGGCAAGCTTAGGTTGCGAAAACGAAATAGAACTAATTTCTTCGCGGAATGCATCGAGCATCGGCTCCATAAGGTGGGAGTGAAACGCATGAGATACCGTTAAGAAACTGGTTTTCACTCCCGCTTCTTTAAAGTGATTGACGAGAGCCTCAACTGCATCTCGCTGCCCGGACACAACCGTTTGCGTCGGCGAATTTTGCCCCGCGATTCCCGCTCGCGCGCTCAAATCGTTTAACCTCAGAGCATCACCAACGGCCTCACTATGGGTTGCAATGGATGCCATCGAGCCACTAGAAGGTAACTCCTGCATCAACCGACCGCGCGCAGTCACTAACCGGGTCGCATCTTCGAGGCTAAATACCCCTGCAATATAAGATGCCACGATTTCACCAACGCTGTGGCCCAAAACAATTTCCGCGCTCACACCGAAACTCTCCCACAAGCGGTAGAGGGCAACTTCAAGAGCAAATAGAGCTGGCTGGGTTAACTCGGTGCGGTCCAATAAGCCCGCTTCATCGCTGCCCTCTTCCGCAAAAAGAATGGGCATCAGCGGCTGCGCTAAATGAACATCGAGCGCGGCAACCACTTCATCGAGAGCTTGTCTAAAAAACGGGTGAGCATCGTATAGTTCTTTGCCCATGGAAGCCCGCTGGCTTCCTTGGCCGGTAAATAGGAATGCCGTCTTTCCCTTAGCGATGCCTTGTGCGGTGCCAATCAAAGAACGAGGGGCCTGTCCCGAATCAGCCCATTTTTTGAGAAGCCCCGTGAGTTCTTCTCGACTCGATACCAAAAGAACACTTCTCTTTTCGAAATGCACTCGCTGGGTTGCCAGGCTCAACGAAACATCCGAAATATTCGACTCTGGATTTTCTTCTAGGTGCGCTGCAAGGTTGTGCCACTGCTCTTTCATGGAAACGTCACAGCGGCCAGACACCACAATGGGG
>CAXGXL010000113.1:0-8436 GCA_964013555.1 uncultured bacterium | reverse complement strand
CAATTTTGCTGACAGGAGTCTGATGTTACGAGGTCAGGGGTTTGTTCACAGGTATTGGTGTCAATATTACAGATGGCGCCTTCACTGCACCCTCCGTCGCATGGAGCCACCGTGATGCACCGTTGATTGAAGGCCGTGCCTGTTTCGCAGTCGCCAGCCTCGTTAACAGGAGGAAAGCCGCAAGTTTTGGACTCTGTCGAAATTTGGGGCCGGTTGAGGCATACTTGACCTTCAACATCACAGTCATTGTCATCTGTACAGTCGGTTCGATAGGCTACGGGTACAATGCATAGTCCGCCGCTTACACAGAGCATTCCAGGGCAGCAGCTGTCGCCATCTTCCCCGTCGCAACGCGGCTCGAAGCACGAACCGTACGCATACCTACCTCCGCTTGGGCAGCCTTCCTCATCGGTGCCGGGGCGATAACCGTTGTCAGCACAAACCCAGTCAGGGATGGGTTCCAGACCGCCTGAGGATTTACTGCAGTCACATCCTTCGAGGATGGCCGCGAATGCGAGCACAATTAGGGGAACCGTTCTGAAATATCGCCAGATTCTTAAGCTATTCATAAAATATATGCCTCTTTTTTTTAGGGGTCACCAACCGGATTGCTTGGGCGTTTGTCCGTGTTTGAGCTCTCCTACCAGCAAGAGTTGATTAGGATCTTGTATCTAATGTCGTTGTTTTCCGGTAGTCCTTTTTTTTATTTGCCTAATGATGCGGCGCGTCGTTGATTTTCGTCGTTATTCGCGTTTTCGTTTGCGTTTTGAAAAACCTTGAGGCATATTCCCACGGAAGGTGTTTGACGCGTCTAGTAAACCGACGCGTCGGCCTCCCGAGTAGAGATTTGGGGATAGGCTCGGTGGAGGCTTGTGAGCTGCATGCTGAAAAAAGAATAGGTACTCAGCAGAGGCAGTAAAACCTCGCCCCCGCGGCTTTTAAGTGATGATGAGAGCACGAACCGCGAAAAAAGAAGGTCATTTATGACAGATTCTCAAGTACTTAAGGAGGCCGCTTCGACGGCCGAGGCACCCGACTCTTCTGAAAAAGGTGCGGGAGCGGAAGACGCAAAGGAGTCGGATGAAATTGTTGCAGGTGCGGTCGCTTCGAACGAAGAAGTGGACGAATCTGAACAAGAATCCCAGCAGGATAATCCGCAAGAGAGGGCCGAAGAGAGTAGGGAGGAAGAACTGGTCTCTACGAGTCAAGGACCTGATTTTACCGACGAGCTTTTTAAGGACCTCGACTTGATGGATAGCTTGCAGGGGGCCTTGCAGACGATGGGGTATGTGAACCCGACCGAGGTCCAGCTCGCAACCTTAAATCCCGGTTTGGCCGGCCGAGACTTGGTTGTGCAAGCTAAGACGGGTTCGGGAAAAACGACGGCCTTCAGTATTCCGGTAATCCAGCGACTTCAAGAGCATAAAGCGGAGTCATGTAAGCCAAGAGCCATAATCCTAGTGCCCACCAGAGAACTAGCTCATCAAGTGGCCAACGAGTGCCGTGCTCTGTGTGCGGGCTCCTCTCTCAAGGTTTTCGCCGTGTATGGCGGTGTCTCAATAGGCCGCCAAGCGGGGGCCCTGAAAGGGGGAATCGACATCGTTGTCGGCACACCGGGGCGGCTTCTTGATCATCTTAGGCGTAAAAACCTTCTCTTGGACGATGTTAATACCATTGTGCTGGATGAAGCTGATGAAATGCTCTCGATGGGTTTTTGGGACGATGTGACGGGACTTTTACGAGATATTCCTGGCGAAAAGCAAACGATGCTTTTTTCTGCCACGCTGCCGTACCAAATCGCTAAAGCTGCGGCGGAATTCCTCAAGGAACCTGAGCGGATCGATGTATCGGGTGATGAGCTCACGGTTGAGGGGATTCGAAATCTAATCTATCAGGTTGTGCCCGATATACCGAAACCGCGCCAGTTGCTTTATTTGCTGGAGAACGAGAGTCCAAGCAGCGCTATCGTTTTTTGCAACACCCGCAATGAAACGGAGATGATAGCGAAATATCTCACTCAAGCGGGTTTTATTGCTGAACCTCTTATGGGGTCCGCTCGCCAGCGTGAGCGCGAGAGAGTGATGAGCCGAATCAAAAGTGGCGAGTTGCGCTTTATGGTTGCTACCGATATCGCTGCCCGGGGCATTGATATCGCTCATTTATCTCATGTTTTTAACTATTCTTTGCCTGAATTTTCAGAAGTGTATCTTCACCGTGTTGGCCGGACTGGCCGTGCGGGAAAAGAGGGAACGGCCACGAGTATGGTCGATGGAAAAGGGCTTACCACATACACCGAACTTCAGCGGGAGTTTGGTGTGGAATTTGAGACTATCTTGTTACAAGAGGAATCCATTATTCTTCAAGCAAGAAGCGAGAGAATTATGAAAGAATTGCAAGAAAAAGCGTCGGTTGCCGAAGTGGGGCAACATCTTCCCGTGGCTGAGGACATTCTAAAGAGTGAAGAGGGAGCCCAAATGGTGGCCTTTTTGCTGAAGTCCTACTTCAATAAGGCGGCTTCCGACTCTGCGGTAAAGGACAAAGAAAAGCCAGAACGGTCGCGCCAAGCGCGAAGCAATGAAGATGGAGATGATGACCAGCCACGTCGCCGCCGCCGCCGTCGCCGCCGTGGACGTCGAAGTGAAGAAGATGATGGGCGTAGTGAGGGCCGTGGCGATAAACGAAACAATGAGGGGCGGCAATCACGTCAACGGAACCAAAAACGAAGCGAAGAGGGGGCTGAGGCTAGCAGTGAATCCGCTGGTGCCCAGTCGGATGGTAATATCCGGTTGAGGGTGAATATTGGTTTCGAGGATGGCTTTAAGGGCCGCGGGGCTGTGGCGAAGAAGATCAGTGTTCTAGCCGGGCTGAATGACGGTTTGGTGTCTGAAGTAGAATCCCGTCGACATCATGCAGTTTTGAAGGTATCCCCGCAAGTTGCAGAATTGCTTGTGGACCGCGTCAATGGTGCGCAGCTTGGTAAGAAGATAATTGAGATTTCTGAAAAGTAGACTGCAATTTAAGGGTGGTGGGTGAAAAGGGATGACTCGACGTCGTACACGAGCAGAAGCGGAAATGGAAGAAACCCTTCGGGGGCTCGAACCTTCTTCTTTTCGGTATCAATGTTTAGCGATAGCCAAAGATTTTAAGGCCATTTGGGTGGAGATGGGGGAACTCCTAACAAAAGTTCGAGAAAAGAGCAGCTATAAGGAGTGGGGCTACGCTTCTTTTGAAGCGTATTGCCGACGAGAAGTTAGGATTCGCCAGGATACCGCCAACAAGTTGACTCGCAGTTTTTCGTTTGTTCGAGATCATGAGCCAACGGCTTTGGCAGAGCGAGAGCACAATGAATTGCCTCCTCTTGATGTGGTTGATCTGCTCTCTCGGGCTAAGGAGAGAACGCAGGTTCCGGCTGAAGAGTTGGACACGATTCGGCAGGAGGTTTTTCAAGCGGAGTCGAATCCGACCCGCCAGAAATTGATGAAACGCTTTCGCGAAATTGATCCGGAGGCATTCCGAGCTAAGAAAAAAGAAGAAGTTAGGCCAGACGCAGCAGACCCAGATCTGAGAAAGGCTGTGTTGATAGCGGAGCGCCTTTTGGCACTTATCGAGCCGGGGCCAAGTATCTCAGACCGTAGCAAGGATTCGATGCGAACGGTGGTGGACGAGTTGAATTCTCTTCTTGAGCAAGCGGCTGGCGAAGCCTCTAATATTGAACCTGAAAAGCGTGTGGCATAATTTCTTGTGTCCAATAAATAGCGGGTAACACGGTGACCGTAAAAATCTACAATACACTTAAAGGTCAAAAAGAAGACTTTATTCCCCTCGATGATGGTAAGGTGAGCATCTACGTTTGTGGACCTACCGTTTACGATATGGCTCATGTTGGACATGCGCGCTCCTGTGTAGCGTTTGATGTGGTGGTGCGTTTTTTGCGCCGGCACTATGATGTTACCTACGTTCGAAACTACACCGACGTTGATGACAAGATTATCAAGCGGGCCGTAGAGCTTGGAGAACCGCCTTTTGAGCTGAGTGAGCGCTACATTAAAGAGTTTCAGTACGACATGAAGGTGCTGGGTCTTGCAGAACCTGATGTGGAGCCTAAGGTCACCGACCACATTCCTGAGATTATCTCCATGGTGCAAACGTTGGTTGATAAGGGAGTGGCCTATGCCGCGGAAGGTGATGTTTATTTCTCGGTGAATAAATTCGAGGGGTATGGAAAACTGAGTAAACGCTCCATTGAAGATATGGAAGCCGGGGCACGGATCGAGGTTTCAGACAAGAAGAAGCACCCAATGGATTTTGCTTTGTGGAAATCGGTGAAGCCCGGGGAGCCTTTTTGGGAGTCGCCTTGGGGGCCGGGCAGACCAGGGTGGCATATCGAATGTTCAGCTATGAGTTCGAAATACTTGGGCCAAACGTTTGATATTCATGGAGGAGGAAAAGACCTTATTTTCCCACATCATGAAAACGAGATAGCTCAAAGCGAGGGATGCGCAGATTGCACTTCGGTTCGGTATTGGATGCACAATGGTTTTGTGAATGTTGATAATGAAAAGATGTCCAAGTCTCTCGGTAATTTCTTTACGGTTCGTGATGTGTGCGAGAAATTCGATGGTCAGACGATTCGGTTCTATTTGTTGACCACGCATTACCGCTCTCCAATCAATTTTTCAGACGTGGCGTTGAGTGAGGCCGAAGCTCGACTTAAGTACTTGTGCGAGACCCAGGCCCGTCTAAACAAGCGTATAGAGGGCAAAGAGATTCCTTGCGAGGGAGGGTTTCGAGAGCAATGGGTTGAGACAATTATGTCGCGATTTGATGACACCATGAGTGACGATTTCAATACCGCGAAAGCAATTGGAGATTTGTCAGATGTTTTCAAGTTAGTAAATGAAGTAATCGATAAGCCCGGCGATGAAGCTACGGACTTGCGGACGTTGGGAGCAATTCAAACGGCGCTGGCCCAAGTGGGCAAAGTACTTGGTGTGCTACTTGAGGACCCCAACGAGGTGCTTGAACGCATAGCTGGGCGTCGCCAGTCCCAAGCGGGCGTCGATTCGACCCTTATAGAGCAATTGATTGCCGATCGAGTCGCTGCCCGGACCGCTAGAGATTTTCAGAGAGCCGACGAAATTCGGGATGAGTTGGCTGCGATGGGAGTCATTCTTAAAGACCAGGGTGGTCAAACGACGTGGGAGCTTGTGTAGCGCATCATGTCTTTAGGGAGGGAGCGTTTGTTTTTTCTCGTGGGGGCGGTAACTCTAAGCCTTTTTCTTTCAGTACCGGCGGCCGCTGATTTTGGAGACTGCTCCTTTAGTGGAGCTGTGGCGGCGCAGAGCACGCCTGGAGTCTTGGTTGCCAGTGGGCTGCGTTATGGCCTCTTGGACTTATTTTCTTTGGAGCTAGAAGCAGGTCTTGGTGTCGCCGAAGTGGGTGAACTAGAGCTTTTGGGGCAGGGTAGGCTGGGTGTAGTGACTGCACTCGATATTTTTGAATGGGTTCCGGAATTGATTTTTGGTGTTGGGGCTCAGTGGACCGCCGCGGATATAGCACCTTTTGCTTGGGTAGAAGCTCGATTGAGATGGGTGCTCGATTTCAATTGGTCTGTTTTTGTGGGCGGCGGCGCAGATTATTTTATTGAGAAGTCGAGGTTGAACGGAATCGCTCACTTGGGTGTTTCATACCTACTGGACTGAACTAAGTTATCGATCTCACATCGTAAAACGGAATCCGGCGCGTGTTTAGGTGGGTTGAACTATTCGTTCACCGACTGGATGATCAAGTATTTCTTGTGTTCCAGCTAATGAATGTCCACAATGAAGGTAAGACTAATTGCTCCGAATCGATCTGAGAACGAGGCTTGCCGCGCTTTTGCGGCTTTAACGGAGAATTGTCTTTTGGGGACTGGGGCTAGGAGAATTAGGTAAAAATGCGTGAAAAGAACGGTCTTATTCTAAGTTCGAGCTTGGGGGAGTTCTTTCGGGGTGAAATCACGGGTGCTCGCGAAGAACTTGGAATCCAATTGGAGGAGACGGTCGAATACTATCTCGTGAACCTATTGTGCGATTATAGTTCGTCTTCGGAGCGGCCTCTTCCTGGCGACGAGCCCTTGGCCTTTCTCTACAAACGCGCCCTTGAAGCTCGTGACACGGTCGTTCGAATTCAGCACTTGCGAGATTTAGGTGATCTGGCTCTCTATTCTGCGGGTTTTTTTACGGAGAAAATTCAAAGCAGTTTGGTTGATGTCGATTACTACGTTTCGATGGGGGGGGGAGCTTATTGTGGGTTGGCGGACATTATAAGTGGCCAGCCGAACGGCGAGACCATGGCGGTTATGTATAACGCCTTGAGTGCTGATTTTGCGGTTTTGGTCGAACTCTTGAATCACGTTGAGGAGAGTTATCTTGCTAGCGGTGGCTCGGAGAAGAACCTGCTAAAACTCTATTCACGTTGGTTGAAAACTGGTCGGCCACGCTTGTATCAACTTCTCTTGGAGAACGGCTTTGTGACGTCTTTTACTCCACCAGACGAAGGATTGCAGTGAATGGCCATCTTATCTGGTATCCAAGCGTTGGTTGAAGAGCTCAATGCAGTGAGTACAGATCTGGATGTTCGTGATTACGTTGTCTCTCCGGAGGTGAAAGCTTCGATTCCAGGAGCGCTTGATTCAATTCCCGAACAACTTTTCGTGGCTGAGATGGAAGACGGGATGGAATTGGCCCTCTATATTGACCCCCTCATCCTGGCTGCGCTGGATTTGGACCATCCGCAGTCACGTTTACATATTGGCAACCTAGAAAATTTTTGTATCGCGCTCGAGGGAGTGAGTCACTTTATTAAGGTCGTTTGGAGCGCTCAGTGTGGGCGAGAGGTGTCAGCCTTGGAGCTTGAGATTCAGGCCGAGGTGGATAAGTTTATTGGGGCGTGGGGCCTTTTGGTGGAGCAGGGGATGCCAAGAACCCATGCTGCTCGCGCTTTGCGTAGGTTTCTATTTGGCCAATACGAGCTACGTGCCGATGTGCCCGCAGCTGAAGCGCAGCGGTACCACCTTGCCTCGCGGGTGGCGGGTAAGTTCTGTGAGCGACTGGTTAATAGATACCCAACCGACTCATCGCACCGACGTGTGTTGCGCGATGCTAGAATTTTCTACCGGTCTGGTTTGCAGTCGATGCTGCGTTCTCAATAGTGTTCATTACTTTCTATGGGAGCAGCTCCTACTAGGATTACCACTTCCCGCGTTCGAGGAGGCTCTCAAGAATGCTATTGTATCGCTCAGGATGTTCTACCACTTAATAGGGCGGGCCACTCCCAAAGGTTTGCTAGCCGAGAGTAACACCATTTATCGGTGTGAATGGGTCGTAGTCGCAGTTTGGAAGTGAGTTAACAGCGGGAAAGAAATTCCCTAACTGAAGTTATCGGTCAGAGTTTCGCTCGTTAATTTCGCGGGTGAGGACGTCAACCAAATCTTGATCAGAGTACACATTACCTGAAGCGATTTCCCGCAGGGCTGTTACTGCCGCTTTGTTTTTGACGTGTTCCACGGATGGCTTTGCTCCTTTGAGGAGCTGCCTCGCTCGTTGGGATGAAAGAATGACAAGAGCGAAACGATTATCAACATTATCCAGGCAATCTTCAACTGTAACACGAGCCATAGTACTATTCTCCAATGTGTAAGCCGGTGCCGCGTAACATACGAACCGCAGCGTCGTCAATTGTTTGTTGATGCCTGAAATTACTACAAAATACTAGAAAAAAGCACGGGTTTTTACTTGTTCCAGGTTTGGCTAACGCTGATGTCCACCTCAATTGGGATATCGGGCAAGATACTTTTGCCGGCCTGGGTCATTGCATTTCTAAGGATATCAACTACTTCAGGGGCGTCGGTTGCCTCACACTCTACTACCAATTCATCGTGAACGGCGTTAATAAGCCATGCGTTTGGCAACGATTCCAATTGCGTCCACAGGTTGGCCATGGCTAATTTCGTCATGTCGGCGCTACTTCCTTGAATGGGCATGTTTTTAGCGACCCGCTCCGCCTGGGACCGTTCGCTTGAATTGTGGATCTTACCGAAATAGAGCTTTCGGCCGGTTAGGGTTTCAGCGTAACCGCGCCTCAAAGCCTTAATTGCCTCCTGTTTTAAAAAGTCCCTTATTTTCGGAAAAGTACAAAAATAATCTCGAAGCAATGTCTCGGCTTGGGTGGGCGGTACATTCAGGGTTTTTGCAAGTCCTGCCACTCCCATGCCGTAGACTAGCCCAAAATTCACGGCCTTGGCGCGATTGCGAAGATCGATGTTTTGAGATTTGCTGACGGGGACGTTCCAGAGGGTGCTGGCCACTCGAGAATGCAAGTCTTCCCCTTCGGCGAATGCTTTTCGAAACACAGGATCTCCGCTCATTTGAGCCAATATTCGCAGTTCGCAGGTTG
>CAXGXL010000112.1:0-8440 GCA_964013555.1 uncultured bacterium | reverse complement strand
CTCGTAAATATGAGATGTTTAATGGAAATCGCAACCAAGAATAGAATGTCGGTCCAACATACTCGGTATTTCCCAAATAAAGTGAAATCAAATAACCACCACTTCCCACCAACCAGCGGCATCAACCCACAACTAGATCGATATAAACACCCAATCCCCCACAAACAAACGAAGCTCAGATGCGCCAATGCCACCAAGCCGCTGGTAGAGTAAATCAATCCCCTAAGCACTTCTCCTTCTACGATTGAATTGGCAAGCCCCCCCCATAATTCTCACCCGGTCGGTCAAAGAAGATGATTTGCCCCAATATTCACGCGCCCCCAAAGCGACTTAAACAGTCCTCAGAAGATAAAAGCTTTTAAAATCAAAACCTTAAGTGCCTCAAGGGTGTCAATATAAATCCAATATAAAAAAAGCAGGGCTTTTTTGCATTACAGTACAACACATTTGTTGCTCAGCGGTCGTTGGTGTAGAAAGAGCCGTCACAACTTGCTGAAGGCAGATTGAATAATTCTTCGAAAACCGACTTATTCAAATTTCTCGCAGGCGCCCGTGACTTTAACCTAGTGGCTGCTAGGACGAAGGAGGTTTCAGTGCGGTTTGAAATCGTACTTATCACGTTGTTGTGTATTGGGTTCACTACGGGCTGCTTAACCGTCTACCAGCCATTGTCCGGGCTACACAGACCAATAGCCATCGACACACGAGTTGCTAATTTTTCAGGTCAAGCACTAACGATTCATTGTGTGCCCGAAAAATTCTTGAGCCGAAAAGAAGCGAGTGCTCTTTGCCGAAAGCTTCAAGTTCTTTTCGAAAACCAAGGAGCCAAGGTGACAACCGCCTCTACTCTTCAGATTAGCGACGAAGGGCTGAGTAGCAACGACAATAGAGTTGTCGCCCCACTGGCGGCGCCCGGCCCAACGGTAGTCGACAAATCCCAACCCCCTTCGTCCATGACACTCAAAATCCAAGCACGTCAAATTCACCGCGAAACCAACCCGATGCTTTGGACCCTATCAGCCCTGACGTTCACACTCTTTCCTGCGATCTCCGAATACACCTTTGTCCAGGACATCACTATTCGTGACGCATCCGGCTTCTTATTGCTATCTGACTCCCTCAAGGCCAAATTCACTCGCTATTTTGGTCTCTCAACCTATTTCGGCAATATAGCTTTGGATTGGTTTCGAGAGGAATCGAACAAACTCTCAGGAAACCGAGTCAAAACCGATTTCTCCGACGACTTTTACCCCCAAATAAGTCAACTGGTCTTCAACGCGAAAATGCGAGCGCGGGTCCTTCTGGAATCTAAGATGCAAGCACACGTTCAATAGGAGTGAGTCTGTGAACGTCCTGATGGTACTTATTCTTTTCTTGCTCCCCTCGCTAACGCAGCTGGCAAACGACCCTGTCCCCGGAATAATGCGCTCGAAACAAGCTGCTCGAAACCTCGATTGCGAACGAACAACCACAGAACAAGCCCAAAGCCGGTTTCCCGGTGAAGTCGAAACACAAGCTCCCCGAGGCGACTTTATCGAACGTTCTGCGGTCATATGTACCGAACGCATCATGAAACAAGGCGAGCGCCTCGCACAAACCGAAGCGCTCTTGATGACTTTGGAAGATACTGTGTCTGGGTTTGCCACCGCCATTGAAACCATCAACGTCAAGGTTGGAGCGAAGAAGTGGCATGTCGAAAGTTACATTCCCGATCCCACACTAGCAGCCAAAATAGCCTTCGCGACCAAGAACGCCCTGGTTCAACGAGGTCTTTTGGTTTCAGACCGAGTGCCCAACCTCACTGCCGGGGACATCGATATCTTGGCCCGAATGAAACCAACCGAGGCCTATCCTCTAGCCTGTAAGCGATATCTTGAGCTCGACGAATTGGCACAAGACCAAGGTTTGATTGGCGTGGTCTTACGTGACAGTCGAGAAACAATTCTTCATGCAGGCGTTTGCTTGCAAGGAAAATGGCAGTGGATTCAATGAAAGCCCCCCTTTCACTCCTCATTCTCTTTGGAATGCTAACCATTTCCGCCACGCAAATTTGGGCAGCCAACCCCATTGAAGAAGCCCAGCTGGCTCGAATTGAGAAAGTACGCGCGCAGATCGCAAATGAAATCCAACTCTCAGCCTATGGGCTACTTGACGAAATGGTTTACGGCTGGACACAATCTCCCATTTTCTCAACATCCACTCCCGTTATAATTGCCAGTGTTTCTGTCCCCGTTGGACTAGGCACGGGCTTGCAAGGGCTCATCGAGAATCACCTCGCCAGCCTCATCATCAAAAACCCCTCAACCAATATTTCGTTAACTCATTGCCCGGAATGTACATCAATTGTCGTCCATTCAAGTGGCCAAGGAACCATTGTTTCTCGCGGAATCGACAACCCAAAAGCTCTATCTCAATTGAAGAGAGGTCCCAACCAACATGCCTTGTTCATAGATATTGAGGCCGAAGGCGCTTGGTTGGTTTTGCGTAGCCGAATAACAAAGCTCACTGAAAATCGCCCAATTGTATGGGCCCGCACCTTGTCAAGCGCAGCAAGTACTCCCTCTTTGCTTAGACAGCCCGACCAGCTCAAATCTGCAACGGATGCCCGAAAGGAGTATATTGCCGCACTCCAGGACCGAGGCCCGTTGGTTTTTCCTGCCCGATTTGCCCTTAGGACCTACAAGCAAAAAAGCAATTCCTCTGTAATGCCTCCGCCCTTAGCCTGGTTTCAGACCGGAATCGAATTCACTCCAACTCAAGCCCGAAAATGGACCGGCAGTGTCTTATTGGGCTACGCTTGGCTGCCAGAATCGTATACCGGCTTCATGGTCCAAACCCGTCTAAGCCGCCTAGTTAGCGGACTATCCCGCTCCCTCACTGGTCCCGATCTTTATCTCTTTTTCGGGGGCTCCCTTATCAATGCATATGGGCCAGCTGTTGTGCCCTTCCGAAATACGGCGCTGAGTCCAGATCAAATACTAGCCGATGCTCAGAGCAATGAAGACTCAAGCGTCACCTTCGGAGCATGGCACCTCGGTTTAGAGCTGCGAATTAGCAACCGAATGGGCGTTTCCCTTTTCTTTGAGACCATCCCATCACTCGAAGACTCCCCAAATATGGGAGACTACATCGACTTGGGCTTTGTGGAATTTGAGAGTTTAGGAACGGAGGTCACGTTTTGTTTTTAAAGCGATTGCTCCCATTCTTCTTCATCCTCGTCCCCGCCATGGCTTATGGAGAATCTGAGACGACTGGTGAGGCCCTTGCAAGACTCGAAGAGATATTGGAATTGCGGACCGATGAAGGACTCATCAAACCTGAAAATATTCAGCCATCCATCGTAGTAAGCGCCACACCTCGCTACGCTAAGTCTCAAAAATGGTTTTCAACCCAGGTTCTTAGAGTTCTTGCGCGCTCCTTCGATAGCAATGGACTCCGGATATGCGAAGCCTGTATGGCCCCGCGCACTCTCATCGAGGATGGTTACTTGCACTATTCAACGGGGCCAATTGGCCTTGAAGAAATTGTAGCGCTAGATGACCGCCACCGAGGAAAATCCCAGCCAGCGCGCACAGCTATCTGGGTAGACGAGACCGCTCGTGGCGTTTCAATCAAAATAGTTGATCTTCGGACCGCCAGGATAATCTTCGCACAAAATGTAACGCCAGACATTCGGGAGTATAGAGACTCTCTTAAAACCTTTACCCTGACCCAAGAAGCTGAACGAAGAGCCCGAGGCGAAAGCCTCGCCCATGCTTTCGCAGATTTTGCCCTCTATCCTGGCCAGCACATTTCGTTGGATTGGACTGAACAATGGGGCAAGTACAACAACAATCTTTCGGGACTCACTATCTCCTTACTAGATCCCGTAGTAGGAATTGGAGCTGTGTACTACCGAAGCCTTCCCCTATTCGACAGTCTCCTAGGGGCAAAACTTATTTTGAGCATTCCCACTGCACTAAGTAGGTCTCTTGCGGAAGCAGACGCAGACTTATTGGACCCTATCGTAAGCGCCGTTGCTTTGCTCCGTATTCCCTTCGGCCGTTCTAATTATGGGGCGGTCGTCACTCTATCAACCAATGGTCAAGTGGGACTAGGTATTTCCCTCTTGAACACAAGTCTCCTTCCGGTGTTGCCATGAACTATCGCCTTTTTGCTCTACTTTGTATCCTTAGTACCGGTTGTGCGGCTCGAAATTACACAGAATATCTAATCGAGCCTGCTCCCAAAAAGAACCCTGCTTTGCTCGAGGACGAAGGAACCTTGCTGCGTCCCTTTGCCTTTGGCTCCAACACGGTGATGAAAGTTCGTTGGAATGACGGCAATTTAGTAACCGAGGTTCAACTACCGATGTTAGCCAGCGGCCAGAGAATAATCGTTGAGCACACGGCATCTTCCAACATAGTCAAAACCATTCCCTCTACCCGCCTGGTTCCTCCACCGCCTTCGGTAGCCGATCAATCCCTAGTGGAAGCCTACCGCGAGAGAGGACTGCGAGTAAATCCTGACGCGCCCGAGGTTAGCATCACCAAATCTCGCACCCTAATGCAACAAGCGTTGAAATCCGGAAACTACCAGCTTGCCTTGGAGTGGTGTGAACTCGTTTTATTGCGCTACCCCTCCCACCCGGAACTCCTACGGGGCAAAGCCTCAATACTCCTATTAATGGGGGAGCGAGAAAAAGCAATTGAAATTTACGAGGCAGCAGAAGAAATAGAAAGTGACCCCCGGGTTCGAAAGAAACTAGAAGAACTTCAAAAACAACGGAAATAAGGACTTTAGAATGCAAATCATTGGACTCCCCCTTTTAGCCTTTGTCATCTGGTTTGGCTTCGCCGACCGCGATGCCAGCCAAATTTCAGCATTCGACCTTCATGCAGCGATTGTAGTTCTTGTGGGTTCCACCGCAGCAATACTAACTTGCTCGAGTCGTCTCACCGCTTTTCGAACCCTTTCTTGCATTCGAGAATTAATCCCTTCATTGGGTACCCTCCAACCACAAACCGAATCAATCGAAAAGCAACGCCAAGAATTAACGGAGCTATGGAGTGCTGGCCAACGAGCACAAGCGGTCGCTTACGCAGAAAAGAGTGAATACCCCGTAATCTCACAAATGATTCAATTAGTATTGAGGCGCTCCCCTAGAGCTGCCGCCCAAAGCGCCTTTCTTGAGATTAGCCACACAGAGATGAGTAGATGGCAACCGGCTATTTCTAATTGGGAACTACTCGCCAAGTTGGGCCCCTCCTTTGGAATGGTAGGCACAATAACCGGCATGATCAAAATGTTTCAGAATATGGGCTCAGATAACCTCAATCTTGGGGCGGCGATGTCCTTGGCTTTGTTAGCAACACTCTATGGAGTTGCCTTTGGAGCCGGGGTTGCTGGTCCTATCGGCCATTATCTACGTGGTCTTCTGGATGAGCGCCTAGGGGTCGTGGAACGCTGTGAGCAGAGTGTAGCCGAGCTCATTGCCACTAGCAGCTATGATATCAGACCCGAGAGCTAAATTATGAAACGTCGTGTTCCCAATAACGAAGAAGGCTGGTTACTCTCGTACGCTGACCTCATTACGAATCTGCTTATTTTTTTCACGATGCTCTTAGCTGCAGCTCAGATCAGCACCAGTAAAATGCAGCAAATTAGCAAAGAACTCTCTGGTATCGACAATCCGCAAAGCCTTGCCTCTATCCAAAAACAAATCGATAAACGCATTCAACGAGAAGGTCTGCGCGAACTTATTCGCACCAAGTTAACAGACGACGGTCTTGAACTCTCATTAAACTCAGGTGTTGTCTTTGAATCCGGACAAGGCGATATTCGCCCGAATCTAGAAGCCATCCTCGACAAAATGCTCCAAACCCTCGTCCCCTATTCTGGAAAATATCACTTCGCAGTAGAAGGCCATACAGACTCAACGCCAGTTATCGAAGGCGGCATCTATCGTTCCAATTGGGAGCTTTCCGCTATCCGCGCCAACGCAGTAAGAGGACGACTCGAAGTTGTGGGAATCGGACGAGAACAAATTCGCGTCGAAGGATACGCCGATACCAAACCTCTCCCAGATGAAGACCTGCGTGGTCTCTCACTTGACGAGCAATTAGCGCGACACCGCCGCGTAGTTGTGAGGATATACTAATGAAAAATGTACAAAGCCTCTTCGGGTCCCTACTTCTTGTCGTTATTTCAACCAGCGTCCAAGCTCAAGGCACGGTTCCAAAACGACAAATCCCCCCTGCAATCGTAGTCCAACTCCGGTTGCTCGAACACCGTTTCGAAGAGGCCCTCCTTCAAGATTGCGCACCAGAAAAATGCTTCCCCAAAGGTTGTACCTACGGTGCTCATACCGTAGCAGATCAACCCGAATCGTCATCTCTACCTGGGCTCGGATTAGAGATTGGACCAGGAAGT
Source organism: uncultured bacterium (assembly GCA_964013555.1). Classification (GTDB taxonomy): domain Bacteria; phylum Myxococcota; class XYA12-FULL-58-9; order XYA12-FULL-58-9; family JABJBS01; genus CAXGXL01. The sequence goes on along the minus strand of CAXGXL010000112.1, from coordinate 2,029 downwards.
GTTCCACCACAAGAGTACCTCACCATTGCCCGCTGCAGCTTCGCCCACGAAAGGTCTATTCAAACACGCGATGCCCAGGCCCTCGTTAAGCGCCTGCAGGCCAAACTCTCTAAGGGTTGGATGGTAGTTCAAATTTCCCGAGAGATCTTGCAACCCATTTCCGACTCTCTTAGGGAAGCCCCCGAGGAAAAACCTGTTCAAGAGCCCCTCCCGGAGCCAAATGAATCGGGTCTAGACGCTCCAAAGGCTCAAAACGAAGAGAATGGTAAAGCTACTTCTAAGTGGGAGCCTGCCGTTGCCCTCAGAGAACTGTGGAATGAATTATTACCGCACTTTTTCTGGATGATAGCCCTTTTTCTGCTAACCATCTCCTCCCTGGTCATTATTTGGGGCACTCGTCGCCTAGGACGAACGTCCCCAGAAGAACAAGCACTCCTGACCAAGATGCTTGAAAGTCCAGCCGATCCCACTGATAATGATACTTCGGAGTTCGAATTACCACCTGAGAACCAACAGGATATCTCTGCTGAGAGTACGAACCACCCATCCAATACGAGTAACCAGTATGTTCAAGAGCAACTCCAAGAGTGGACCGACCGCCTGGGAGGCACGCCAACTTCCGAGCGCGATACGGTACTGGACGCGCTCATTGACGAACTCCTTAGAAAGAGAGAGTTAGGACTTCTCGCCAAAGCGGTCATTCAATTTCCCAAGGCTTTCCCACGTGCTTTTCCTCAAGGGGGCGAATTGGCTTCCGTGAAGCTCGAACTAGCCGAGTACTTAAAGCATGTTGATCCCAATGAACTACCAAGTGACGTTGAGTTCTTCACAAAACTGAACCGACACTTACTCTCTTCGTCTCTCTCGTCGCAGCCAGATGCAAGAATTGTTAGAACGCTGCGCGACGACTTTGGTTCGGCAGGAATTGCCGATCTTACAGAATCCCTCGCAGGTAGACACGGCGCTTTGCTCTTCGCACTGACCCCCATGGACAATCAATACGAAGTCGCAAGACTCTTGTCTGCAGAGCAGCGAAAAATAGCCACTCAGCAACTACTTTTATCAAACCGCATGGAAAGCAGCGAAACCGCCTATCTCTTTGACGTTTTAACCGCCATCAAAACCGGGCAAGCAATCCCCCCTGCCCCCCCAGAGCTTCCAATCACAGATAGAGGACCTGAATTTGACGCTGCAACGGCCCTCTGCGTGCTTCTGCCTCACCTAGAATCAGAGGTTCGAAGTTCCCTCTTCGAATCGGCAATCTCTCGCTTTAATGGGACCTTTCCAATGTGGTACAGCGGAATAATCTTCCCTGACATGCTTCTCAAATTATCTAGCGAGAATCGTTCCAATATCTTCTTGAACGTCGGTTTGCCAAGCCTTGCTGGCTGGCTATCTATGCAAAGTGCCGATTCCCAGCGGCGGCTCCTCGCAGAAGTCCCAACGTCCCTACAAGTTGCGATTGGCACTTCACAGGAATTTTCATCGCGCGCCCACCAGCTTATTCTAGCCCAAAAGGGCAGAGAAGAACTAAGAGCTGCACTGGAAATGGAACTTAGTCGAGAGAAATTATCCTTGAAAGCCTTGTTACTTTGAGGAGCTTTGATGTTTAGGTTTTTTTGTCTCATCACGATTGTCGCCGGATTTCCTAGTTGTAAGGTGCCAATCGTAGATATATCAGCAGCCTTCTCTTTGTCTGATGCAACCTGGTTTGAGCAAGAAGAAACCCTCTTCATTTTCTATCGACTGCAAGCAGAACAAGGCTTGGGACAAGCGAGCGTCCTCGAAATTACCTATACCACGGACGAACTCCAGATCCCGTGGACCCCCATTTCGGACATGGAAACCATTCATACGCACCTGCCCGTCGACTGCGGCCCCCGGGAACTGTGTGGCAGCACAAGTCTCCATGTCCCCGGGGAGCCACGCAACGTATCGATTCGTCTTCGCTACCATCGTGATGGTGAGCTTAGTCTCAACTCACAAACTCTCTTAAATATAGTAGGGAACGGACCTGCGCATTCCCACC
>CAXGXL010000111.1:0-8455 GCA_964013555.1 uncultured bacterium | reverse complement strand
TTGTGGGGGCACCCTACAGATTTGGATGAAGAACTTTTGGAGATTGATGAGTACCAGAGAGCTTACCAGTCGCAGTTGCGGCGACGGACGAATATATCAGAAAGACGGTCAGGAAAGTCAAAATGAGAGTGCATTTTGTTTGCCGCCTAAAGGCTCTTGTATGCACTTTGGTAGTGCTTGCTCTTGTGGGCGGTACGACGAATATAGTTGCGCAGATCATCATTCGTGATCAACGAGCAAAGGACACAGCCGTTACACCTAATTTGGGACGAGGCTTTTCACTCTCTACCAATAGCTATCAATCAACTTGCTTGGCTGACGTTGTTTTAACGCAACCGTCGTATGATTTCTCATACGAGATGGAGGAGATAAAAGCAGAGTCTTTCAATAAAACGACTGTCGCAGAGTCTGGCAAGGTGGAGCGATTTCAATTTGCGTCAAAGATGATTCGCGAAAGTGGTAAAAAGAGAAGTGCTTCTACTTCCAAGTCCACGACTCAGACATCGACTCAATTTCTCGGAGTATCGATGATGGTTAATTCCTATTATGCGGCAGTGGACGAGGCCCAAACCGCCTTAAGTGAAGATGCGGCAAAATTACTGAGGAGAATGGATGTTCCAAGCTTTTTCTCTGCGTGTGGGAGTTACTACGTTCGAGGGATTAACAGAAGGGCGGAATACAATGCAGTCTTCAAATTTGAAACTTCCGCACAAACGACTAAGTCGAAGGTGAAAGAGGCTATAACGTCGCAGGTCTTTTCTATGGATCCAGAAAAATCACGCCATTGTAGTGTGGTTCTTTCCCAGCACAATCCCTGGGATGGTGGCTATAAGATTCCATTGTCGGAGGGAAAGTACAATTGGACCTACCTTTATGGTAAGGGAGCACGATTAAACGGTCAGGACGGATTGGATGGGATTAGCGGTATTAAGGTTCTTGGTAAGGGATGTTCGATTGCATTATTTCAGGGAGCTAATTTTGACGGCACTTCGGCTGTGTTGGGCGAGGGGATACACTCGCATCGAAATCTGCAAAACCTCAATGGCAAGAATTTCAGTGACAGGATTATGTCGGTAAAGGTTATGGGGCCACCTGTAGATAAAACGGATTTCAAAAAAGAAGAGAGCATGTCTACATTGAATTCTGCGAAACTAACGATTATTGCCAGTGGGAAAGGAATAGGGAAGGAAGGGACCCGAAACCTGATTGCCTTTGATATTGCTACATTTAGAAAGTCGCTGAAAGAGGCATTTTTGGCGATGCAGAATCCTCGGACAGGGAGAGTAACTAGTGTAGAAATAGTTCCTTGGGTGGAAAACGTTCAGGTTCAAGCGCTGCTTAAGATTGACGCCGAAGCATCGGTTGGTAAGAAGCGAATCCCTTTGTATAAAAAGAAAGATCTCCTTACCTATAATGGCGAGTATTTGGCCGAACTACATCGGTCATTGCAGTTTAGGAAAGCGCGCTATTACTTAGCGCAATCCTGCTTGGAGGCATTTCAAGAAACGGAGATGCCCGATTGGAAAATTGTGCGCAACCACACTTCTCGATATGCAGGAAGAACCGTAAAGGCTATGAAGAATTTATTGAACAAGGATAAAATTAAGAGAATTCTTTGGGAGAAATCCTACCTGGACTACCTTGAGCTTTACGGTAAATGTGTAGAAAAAATGCTCAACGGTCCCGACCGTTTTAGCGGCCAAGCTACGGTGGAAGGATTGGAAAGAGCAGGAGGATCTGCCCGTAAGCAGCTTGAGAAACAAAAGACTCTGGCGACCGGAAGAGGTCAAAAGGAACGGCGTCTTGAAGCTGGGAAGGCACTTTATTTATTTCGATACACGGATTACCCTGAGTGCACTCAAATTGATTTGGCCCCTGTACCATTTGAAGAATATTCGTCGATCATTAACTGCTGTCAACCAGAGGCTTGGGGCTCTCCTACTGATTTACCTCCGTCCTGGTGGGAGCGAGAAGAATTTCGGATAGCTTATAAAGCACAGACAGGTAAGGAGCCCCCCATTAAAGCGATGCCTGCAGATTAAATTGGTTTGGTTGGGTATTGCGTCCACCAACGAATTCTAGAAACTGTGACTTAAAGTCTATTGTTCGTGGTTGGGTGGCCTCGTGGTAGGCCGGCAGAACGTGTGTAGAACTTTTCGCTAGTTCAGAGCCACTCCCCCTTCTTCATTACTTGGGCCAACGTTGCTCTGGGCCTTGCACCCATTTCACAAAGAGGCAAGCGCATGTGGGCTTTGAGCCGCCCTTGTAATTCTAGGGCGGTCTTAATTGGAATAGGATTCGATTCGATGAAGAGAGTGGTCATGAGCTCGTCTAGTTGCTGGTGAATAGCCCAGGCGCGTTCGGTGTTTCCGACGCGAGCACACCGAACCATTTCTGACATTAGGTCAGGTACCACATTGGAGGTAACCGAAATAACACCATCGCCACCATTTAATACAAATTGGCAAGCGGTACTGTCATCGCCCGAAAATAATCGAAAGTTGCCAGGAGTTGAATTCCTTAGTTGTTCGACCCTGGTTAGATCTGCGGTAGCGTCTTTGATTGCAATAATACCATCGAGTTTCGCCAATCGTTCAACGATACCGGGTTTCATATCGCAGCCCGTTCGCCCAGGAACGTTGTAGAGGACAATAGGAATATCGGCAGCTTCCAATAAGGCTGTGTAATGTCGGTACAATCCTTCGTTAGTGGGCTTGTTGTAATATGGAGTGACGACCAATGTGCACGTGGCTCCAGTATCAACTGCTCGTTTTTGGTGTTCGATAGCAACACTCGTGGCATTCGAACCTGCTCCGGCAATAACGGGAACTCGCCCCCCTGCCTTTTGAACGACTCTTTTGATGACCTCGTATCGCTCTTGTCCGGTCATGGTGGCGGACTCACCTGTGGTGCCGCAAGGAACCAAACCATCAATGCCAGCTAGAATTTGAAATTCAACCAAAGCATCGAGGGCGCCAAAGTCGATGGAACCATCAGCGTTCATAGGAGTTACTAGTGCTGTGTAGGTTCCACTTAGTTTATTATTGTCGACCATCATGTTCTCCTCGAGTCATCAGGCAAAATAAATTCACGCTTGCAGGCGAAATTCGCCTCGCCACAGATCGGAAATTTCATCACGTTTTCGGATTAATTGCATGTGTTGTTCATTGCAGAGTACTTCTGCTGGAAGGGGACGGCCGTTGTAGCTAGAAGCCATGGCCATGCCATATGCACCTACGCTACGAATGGCGAGTAGGTCCCCTGGAGAGAGTCGGGGCAGCGGGCGCTGGGACGCAAAGGTATCTGAGCTTTCGCACACGGGTCCCACAATATCGATTACTTCTTGAAGATCGCTTTTGGGCTCAACCAATTCAATTTCATGGTAAGCTTGATAAAGGGCCGGACGAATTAGGTCGTTCATGCCTGCATCTACTAGGGCAAATTTTTGGTTTGAACCTTGCTTGACTCGAACAACTTGAGTCAGAAGAACTCCCGCATTTCCTATGATTACTCTTCCCGGTTCGAAAACGGCCGTTAGGTTTAATGGACCTAATATCGACTTCATTGCTTCCCCATAGGACTTTGGGGTGGGGGGCGCTTCTTCATTTGGGGCATTGAGATGATAGGGGATTCCCAAGCCGCCGCCCATGCCCACAAACTCTAAGGGGGCGCCCAATTTTTTGAGGCGTTTTACCAGGTGGGACATTCGATTCGCGGCGTCAACAAAGGGGGCAAGATTGGTAATTTGCGAGCCGATGTGACAGGTGACTCCGACCATCTTAAGATTAGAGTTTTTAATTCCAGTTTTGAAGAGGCTCTCTACTTGCTCAAAGGGAACACCGAACTTATTGTTGCGAAGCCCGGTAGAAATATAGGGGTGGGTTTGTGCATCCACATCGGGATTAACTCGAATGGCCACCGGAGCTTGCAGGTTCAGAGTTTGGGCGACTCGAGCGACGGCTTCGAGCTCGGCAGCTGACTCAATGCAGATGTAGAGGACTTTGGCTCTCAATGCCGTTTCGATTTCGTCGTCCCGTTTGCCGACACCGCTGAAGATGGTATTGTTCATGGGAGCGCCAATATGTTGAACCTTGGCCAGTTCGCCGACGCTCACAGCATCAAAGCCGCACTTGAGAGATTTGAGAAGGTCCAAGATTGCCAGGTTGGAGTTGCACTTTACCGCGTAGCATATGTGGTGGGGGATACCTTGCAGGCTTTGTTGGAGAACCTTTACGTGGCGTGTAATTGTGGCCGTAGAGTACACGTAAACCGGACTGCCGTATTGCTTAGCGATTGATAAGAGGGATACCCCTTCGCAATAGAGTACATTGTCTCTTCGTTGAAAGTGGTTCACGAATACTCCAGTGGCAATTGTTCGCTAAAAGGTGAGATGAAGTTTGGCTTGTAGTGCCCAAGCAAAATTGCCTGCTTGCTCGTCCGCTTCTTTGTTTAGATTGTCGAATCCACTCAGTGGAAACAAGATTCCGCCAGCAAAAGAACCACCGAAACTTCCGCCCGTCGGACTTTTTTCGGTGTTGTAACTTAGTTCAGCGTCGAATTCGATTCCAAGGGGCAAAGAGCCTTTCTTCTCGTTACCATCACAGGTGTATCCCGTTGTGCTTGTCGTATCAAAGCAGCTAGGAGTGGATCGCTTGAAAATGGCTTGTGAGTAGATGGAAGAGAGCTTCCCGGTTAGTTGCGTGTCGAATTGATAAGCAAGGGTCGGTTTGACGTACCAGGCGTCCGTAACGGTGCCGATCATCTGACGAAAGAGAATAAGATCTACGTGGTAGTCTGGGTTGAATTGAAAATTGTCGAGACTGGTGTCGCCATCGAAATTTTTGGTTGGTGCATTGCGTTGGCTATCTGCTGCACTTAGGGCACCAAAGCCAGGCGCAGAATCGCCTGAAGCACCGCCTATTTGGAGACTCAGTGCTGTTCCTTGGTATTCGCCATCGAAATTGTAAGTGAGATCAAGAGCACCACCTAATTGGTAGACCGTGGTTTCTTGGGGAACCAATTGGGCACTTTCGTCACCAGGATCTGGCTGTGCGCTGGTAGCGGTATCGCTAAAGTTGCCGTAGATTATGGCCGCTTCAATGGCTAATTCTATATTGCCTGTGTAGAGTTTTAAAAAGGCATCTCCGGTATAAATAAAGCCATCTCGGGACTCTGCGAGGTTTTCTTCGTTTACCAGGTCGGCCTGGCGATCTGAGGTGCTACTGGGGTTGTCATTGGAGTCGTAATAGAAAGCTCTTTTGAGTCCTTGGGACTGTTGTCGAAGTGAGTTGAGGAGGCCATAATTGAAGACCGTTTCACCTTGAAGGACTTGTTCCCGGATATCCTCTTCGTGATCGACCTTCATAATGCGCATGGAATAGTCATCGACATCGTCCCATGTATAGGCATCCAATGCCTGAGCTCGGCTAGTGCCTAGGGGCGCAAATGTCGGGCCGGAAGAACGCCAGGTGTACATGGGTGAGAATAGGTGGTCTGCGAGTCGAAAAGTAATGCTCATGCGGTCAACCACATCACCGTAGTCACAGTCGATGCAATCACCTGAGTTTCGGAGGATTCCCGTTCCCCAGTGGTCGGGCATGCGACCGAATCGCAACTCTAGTTGCTCGTTGAGGGCTGTTACGGTGGCGTAGGCGCGCTTGACTGCGATTGCGTCGGTTGCGTTTTGAGATGTACTTTGTATATCGACAGGAGAGTTTGAGTGACTGGAGAATGAGTTTGGCGTTGAACCCAAAACGAGATTGTCAAACACGTCGATGGTGGCAATGAAACGGATTTTGTTTGTGATGTTGATTCGGGGCTCGAATCGTAGCCTCATGTTCGTTCCCGTGAAATCGGCATTGCCATCTGAATTCGTTGGATAAAAATGGTTATGGTCCCAGCGCGAGTCATTCGAAAAGTCTAGATTTCTAAAAGCATTGCCGCGAAACCGAAAGTAACCGTCAATTTCCAATAGGGAGAGTTGTGGTTTGAGGAGCGTCCAATCATCACGATTCCAGTCTGCGAGTGAAATTTCGTTGGAAATTGAGGTCTCGGGAGTTTCGATGGTCGACTCGGGTTTATCGGGCAATGAAGGCGCTTGGGGAGTTGTGGGCGGTGGTGGCGCAGTGGGGAGATCGGGAGTTGGGTTATCTTGTGCATTGGCGGCACCGGCTGAGAAAAGAATAAGGAGTGTAGCCACCATGATCTTCAATTGCATTGTCAAAAGCTCCTCGCATTGAGCGATTTGAGTAACCGGTCATCCATAGCCTCAACGCGGTAGACTCATTTATAAAATGTGTAGCCATGAAAATATATGGGGCATTTGTGCATTATGCCCAAGTCACTTCGATGAAGCGAGTTATACCCCAATGCTCCAGGCGATCCCTGAATAGTGCATTCTCGACGCCTAAAGCAACAGCCATTGTGGTGGAGAAAGAGCTTAAATAGGACCACTTCGAAGTGCACCCGGACGATTGAAATCTCCGCTAGTCTGCGATGACTGAGTTCATGGTTTGAATTTGCCTGATTTTTCTTTACCAGAGTCTATTTCTTGCCGTGGTGATTGGCTGGGTGCCCACTAAGAGAGCGGACCAATTATCTCTGCGTTTCGGCCTTTGAGGAGTTCTGCGACTACTGAGGCGAGCCCGTTTGGAGAACCGTCAGAGACAAACCGTGCGCATCGTCGGGAGCCGGCCCCGTTTGTATGGAGTTTTACAAAGATCGTAGCTCTGTGTGACTAGAAAATACCCCTTATGCTGGATGTGATTTGGGTGGAGTCCCGAGTTCTGTAGGGCCAGCGGGTTGGGATCTTTACCACCGATTTACTCTCTGCACTGAAGCTCTAAAAAGAGTGTCTTTCGGCTCGATATGAGGCATGTTGTTTGTACTTCTTTGAAAAGATAGAGTAAATTTTTATTTGGGCTTTGGGGTTTCGGGTCGAGTTGAGGGAGGGTTTCTCTTTTTTTTGGGACTTGACACTAGGATTCGGTGGCCCATATTAGCGCTCAAATCAAGTGCGATTTAGCTATATTTCAAGGGCAGTGTCCCGGATATGCATTGGTAAATACGGAGAGTTTTGATGGGTAAGGTAATTGGAATTGATCTTGGGACAACCAATAGTGTTGTCGCCATTATGGAGGGCTCGGAGCCCAAAGTTATTACGAATGAGGAAGGTGCGCGAACGACACCGTCAGTCGTGGGTTTTGGCAAAGACGGCGAAGTGATGGTGGGGCAAGTTGCACGTCGGCAAGCCGTAACCAATGCGGAAAATACAATTTTTTCGAATAAGCGTTTTATGGGCCGTCGTTTTGAGGAAATCGCCAATGAACTTGATCGAATTCCCTATAAGGTTGTTTCGGGAAAGGGCGATGCGGCTTTTATGGAAATTTCTGGCAAGGAATACGCGCCGCCAGAAATTAGTGCAAAAATTCTTCAGAAGTTAAAGCGAGCAGCCGAAAATTATCTTGGTGAAGACGTTAAAGAGGCTGTCATTACGGTTCCTGCTTATTTTAACGACTCTCAGCGACAGGCTACCAAAGACGCAGGGCGCATTGCCGGCCTTGATGTTAAGCGTATTGTTAACGAGCCAACTGCGGCGGCGTTAGCTTATGGCCTTGATAAGAAAGAAGATCAGATCATCGCCGTATATGATTTTGGTGGTGGTACCTTTGATATTTCTATTCTTGAGGTAGGCGAGAATGTTGTTGAGGTGCTTTCTACGAATGGGGACACCCAGCTAGGTGGCGATGATTTTGACAATGCCATTATCGATTATCTGATTGCTGAGTTTAAGCGAGATCAAGGAATCGACGTTTCTGGCGATAAGATGGTGATTCAGCGCCTCAAAGAAGCGGCAGAGAAAGCAAAAATTGAGTTGAGCTCAGTTGGGGAAACCGATGTGAACTTGCCATTTCTTACCGCAGATGCAAGTGGTCCCAAGCACATGAACCTCAAGCTTACGCGAGCTAAATTCGAAAGCTTGATTCATAATATGGTAGAAAGATCGATAGAGCCGTGCCGGCGAGCGCTAGAGGATGCAGGTAAATCCGCTTCTGACGTTGACGAGATTCTTTTGGTTGGCGGTTCAACTCGTGTACCACTTGTAAACGAAACCGTTCAGAAGTTCTTCGGAAAAGAACCTAACCGCTCAGTGAATCCTGACGAAGTGGTGGCCGTCGGTGCTGCGGTTCAAGCAGGTGTATTATCCGGTGATGTTAAAGATCTACTGCTTCTAGATGTTACTCCGCTTTCTTTGGGGATTGAAACCCTCGGTGGGGTATTGACAGCACTTATTCCTCGAAACACGACGATTCCTACAAAAAAGAGCGAGGTGTTTTCAACAGCTGCGGACAGTCAGACCTCTGTTGAAGTTCACGTTCTTCAAGGGGAGCGTTCTATGGCTTCTGAAAACCGTTCCTTAGGAAAATTTCACTTGGATGGTATTCCTCCGGCTCCT
>CAXGXL010000110.1:0-8575 GCA_964013555.1 uncultured bacterium | reverse complement strand
AATCTTACGCGCACCTTTTGCACCTCGAAATCCTAGAAAACAACCTTTTCTACGACCACGCTCTCAACGCGCTCCACCCCGACAAACATGTACTGACTCTTCATTATCTGGTGAACGATATCGGCATGGCCCTCTTCTTCGCAATTGCTGGCAAAGAAGTCTGGGAAGCAACACTTCCTGGAGGTCCTCTAAACGATCCCAAAAAAGCAGCTACCCCTTTGATTGCAACCATCGGCGGCATGGCCGGACCTGCTCTCTTCTATGTGGCTGGAGCAATGTTTTTAGGCAAACTCCCCGAATACGGCAATGGCTGGGCCATCCCCTGCGCAACCGATATTGCTTTTAGTTACCTCGTGGCTCGAATCGTATTCGGCGCAGGGCACCCAGCTATTCCCTTTCTCTTGCTGCTAGCCATTGCCGACGATGCCTTGGGTCTCATTATTCTTGCGGTTTTCTACCCTCAAGGCCCTATTCAAATCGTGTTTATGATCCTTCCAGTCGCTGCATTCATTATTGGCAAAATCATGCAGAAAAAGGGGATCAAAAGCTTTTGGCCCTACCTCATTGTTCCCGGTACAATCTCGTGGGTTGGGTTCGCTTTATCCGGACTGCACCCCGCCCTTGGCTTATTGCCAATCATCCCTTCCATGCCCCATGCCCACTCCGACTTGGGACTCTTCAATTGGAAGGAACTTGGCCGCCATGACACTCTCAACGAATTCGAGCATTGGTGGAAAAGCCCCGTTGAACTCATTCTAGGCCTCTTCGGCCTACTCAATGCAGGGGTAGTCTTTGAAGCCATCGGCGATGTGACCTGGCTGGTTCTCATCGGCCTATTAATCGGAAAGCCAGTGGGAATTTGGGCCTGTGGTATGATCGCCGCCAAAGGGTTGAAATTTGGCTTTCCAGAGGGAATAGCCTCCAAAGACCTTGTTGTCATTGGATTTGCCGCGGGTATCGGATTTACCGTATCACTTTTCGTATCCACAGTCGCCTTCCCTGCCGGCGAAATTCAAGATGCCGCCAAAATGGGGGCTTTGGCCTCGTTTGTTGCTGCTTTACTCACCATACTTGCTGGAAAAATACTAGGCATACAAAAGGTCACTGAAGGACCCGACGATTCCGGCCATGGCCATGGCCATGGCCATGGGTAAATCCCCTCTAAGGAGCCCATAACACACACCTCACCGCCACACTTCGATGCCACTTTTAAGTTATTAACTTTAAAGAAACTTCAAGTGGCACAATTTTGATACTCTCGTGGAAAAATTCGCCCCCAGCCACCGAACACGTCTGGATTCGACGCTAACACCGGCAGCCCAGTGCACCATCTCGTAACTAGGGTCTTCGTAACTGCTATCCTTCGCACTGAACTTCCCCTAACCGGTTGTAGTTATGGTTTTACCATAAAGAATACTCCATAAAGTTAGCGAACAACCATTGGAATTCTCTCCAAACGCTTGAGACAGTTAATTGTCGGTGGCATAGATACTCTCGTGAAACAACAAAAACTAAGAGCACTCCCGTCTATTCACCAATTGGTTGACCACCCCAACCTCTCCAGTACTATTGCCCTCTTCGGACGCGAAGCAGTAGTAGAGGCTTGTCGCAATCGCATCGACGCAACCCGGGCTTCCATTCTTGATGACGGCCCCAGCGCAAGTGCAGAAGAGCTAGTGAAACAAGCCATTAACCTTCTCCAAAACCGCCCAACGCTTTACCAAAAGGTCCTCAACGCAACAGGAGTGGTGCTTCACACAAATCTTGGCCGGGCACCCCTTGCTGAAGCTGCCTGGACGGCAATGCAAGCTGCCGCAGGATATTGTGATCTTGAGATGGAGCTTGAAACCGGTAAAAGAGCATCTCGTTTACGCGGAGTGCAAGCGCCAATCGCCCAATTGACAGGGGCCGAGTGCGGACTTGTAGTCAACAACAACGCAGCCGCTGTTTTATTAAGTATTGCTGGGTTAGCCGGATCCACACCAACGGCTATCTCACGAGGGCATCTTGTTGAAATTGGAGGAAGCTTTCGCCTCCCCACCATTCTTGAGGCCAGTGGCTCTCCCATGATGGAAGTTGGTTCCACCAATCGAACCCACCTCCAAGACTACGAAGAGGCCATCCACCAAGGGGTTGGACTTATTCTATTGGTTCACAAATCCAATTTCACGATGTCGGGATTTGTAACGGAACCCGACGAAGAAGCAGTCATTGAACTAGCTCACTCCCACGGCGTCCCGGTCATTCTCGACTTGGGAAGCGGCAATTTCACAGATACCTTACAATACGGGCTTCCTCATGAAACCACCGTATCAAAAGCTATCGCAAAAGGATTTGATGCGGTGTGCTTTAGTGGGGACAAATTACTTGGCGGCCCACAAGCTGGAATTATTGCCTCGACTCATGCGGTGTACGAGAAACTCAAAAAGCATCCTCTAGCGCGCGCCCTGCGATGCGACAAAACTCAATTGGCCGGTACAATTGCAACTATTGAACTCTACCTACGCCGTGAATCTCAAGACCAGATCCCCATATGGTCTATGATCAAAACCAGTGAAGACGACATCCGAACTCGAGCCCACATATGGCAAAAATCAGTTGGAGCGGGGCATGTTGTCAAAGCCATGGGCGCTATAGGGGGTGGTTCGCTGCCCGACGCACAAATTCCTGGCTATGCCTTAGCGCTAGAGGTCCCGAAACCTGAGCAAGTTCTCTTAGCAATGCGACAAGCATCCAAACCCTTGGTTGGGCATATCGTTAACGACAAGGTTCTACTTCATCCACGCACGATAGATCCTGCGGATGATGCCGACGTTATAGATACAATCAAAGAAGTTCTAAATGGGATATCCGTGAAATGAAGCACATCGTTCTAGGTACGGCCGGACACATCGACCATGGAAAAACGACTCTAGTCAAAGCCCTTACGGGTATCAACACCGACCGGCTTAGCGAAGAAAAAAAACGCGGTATCACCATTGAGCTCGGCTTTGCACCGATTGATCTCGGTGAGGGACTCACAGCTAGTCTTATCGATGTCCCCGGGCATGAACGTTTGGTTCGCACCATGGTCGCTGGGGCCGGTGGAATTGACATAGGCATCATTGTGGTTGCAGCCGATGATGGAGTTATGCCCCAAACTCAAGAACACCTCGATATTCTAAGACTCTTGGGAGTACCTGCTGGGATTGCAGTCATTACCAAAGCAGATTTAGCCGATGCAGAGCTTCTAGAACTCATCACTGAAGAACTACGAGAAACCCTTGAAGGCTCTGTCTTTGCACAAAACCCCATTGTCCACGTCTCAAGCAAAACCGGTGACGGTATTGACGAGTTGCGAAGCCTATTGAGCAAAATGGGTAAAAATACCCCTGCTCGTACCCACGATGGCGCAGGGTTCTTACCGCTAGACCGCGTCTTCGTTAAAGAAGGTTACGGCACCATCGGTACGGGAACCACACTTCGAGGCTCCTTTAATATTGGCGATTCAGTCGAAATTCTCGGTGCGCAATCAGAAGCCATCGCTGAATTGAAAATTCGCGGCCTCCAATCACTTGGCTCTGCTCAGCAAAGCGTCGTGGCAGGCATGCGAACCGCTATCAACCTTACGGGTAAAGACACGGATGCCGTTAAACGTGGTATGACCGTGGCGACCGCTGGAGCCTTTTGTTCCGTCGATAGCGTTATTGCTTGGGTTGAAATTCTCGAGGGTGCCAAAAGCCTTAAAGAAGAAGGCGTAACAGCTCACCTTGGAACCGGAGAGCGAGAAGCCCACTGCATTCCGCTGGGTTGCGAACAAATTGAAGCGGGGCAAGCCGGCTCGGTGCTTCTGCGTTTTGACCGGCCCATCCCATCATTTGCGGGACAAAAACTCGTCCTTCGACGCCCCGGTATTCATGGACAAGCCACAATAGCAGGCGGAGAAGTTCTAGACCCCGAACCACCTCAAGGTAAAGGCTCCGTGTCCTTGGCGGCTTCTCAAGTAGAGTTTCTCCGAGGTAATCCCAAAGAAAAGCTCCGAGCTCTGGCCCGAGAGTCTCGAGCCGCTGGCATAAGTCGCCTGGGAGTTACCCGCCGGTTACCTCCCGGTGAAACGAAACGCAGCGCCGAATTTCTGGAGAAGAAGGGGCACCTTATCCGCATTCCTGGGCCAGAAGAGCGGTGGGTAGACGGAGAATTAGTGGCCGAGATCGTTTCAAAAGTCGTGAGTATGGTCACCGGCCACCACGATAGAGATCCAATGAGTGAAGGGATGGTAGAAGCCGAGATCGGAACCCAGCTTCCACCACCAGAACAGCACCTCGCGCAATTGGTTGTCGACCGAGCAATAAGCCAAAAGAAATTAGTTCGCATCAAAGCAGTCGTAGCTATACCAGGACGCGGGTCAGCCATCTCCCCTGAAGATCAATCAGATATGAACCGCATTCAAAACGTTCTAGATGTTGGGCGTCTAACTCCGCCAACAGACAAGCAACTCCAAGAAGAACTGGGCTTCCAAGACAAGAGATTTCAACAATTATTAGGCTTCATGCGTCGGGCAGGAAGCATAAGAAAAGTAGCACCAGGCCAACATTATCCCGCGAGCGCTTTGGTTGAGCTTCAACTCAAAATTGTGGAGTACTTTAAAACAGGGCAAGAGCTTTCCGCGGCAAGTTTTAAGGACCTTGCTGGTGGGATATCGAGAAAATACGCCATTCCTCTTCTTGAATATTACGATCGAGAAAAAATAACCCTTCGAGCCGGCAACGTACGAAAATTACACCCATCCCAAAAAGCCCCCTCGTAATAAACGCTAAATCAATTTCAGCATAATGAAATCAACAACAAATTTCCCCTCTCCTACGCCAACAAAATCCTTGTAGGCGCCCCCGCACTAGAAACGACTGGACTGAAATCGAAGGATTGCTACTAAGTTATGAGCCCAACAAGAACCAAAAAGCAAAGCCCACAAGCTTGAGCAACCCAATATGAATGCCCAACCTCAACTCGCCAACGATGAGATATTTACCACAACAATCATTCTTGCTCAGAAATATGCTCCGCTTCTAAAGAATGGCATTTACGACACCGAGCCTCATAGACCTCAGTAGCTCCAAGAACCACTTGAGTTTTCGCCTTAACCATCCGCTGGGACCGTCCCGCGGGATTCCCGCAAACCATACAAATAGCCAATTGCTTGCTGACAAATTCCGCTATGGCCATCAATTGGGGAATCGGCTCGAACGGATCTCCTCGGAAGTCTTGATCAAGTCCGGCAACAATCACCCGTTTTCCGCGGGCAGCCAATTCCTGAACAACTGGAATCAGAGTTTCATCAAAAAACTGGGCCTCATCAATACCAACCACCTCGCTGCCCGCATCAGACCCCTCTAAAATTTCAACCGCCCTTGAAACAGGTTTCGCAGTCAAACGAATCTGCGAGTGGGTAACGATTTCCATCTCAGAATATCGCGTGTCCAAGCTGGGCTTAAAGATCTCTACTTCTTGCCGGGCATAAACACACCTCTCGATTCGCCGAATGAGTTCCGAAGTCTTTCCTGAAAACATGGGTCCACAAACCACTTCAACCCATCCAATATCTTTTGGTAAAGCCTGCACTATTTTCTGCCTCCCACCCCAGCGGGTTAAAACAAGACTGCCTATGACACCGAGTCTTCCTTGAATTTCTTCCAAACAATCAATCCAAAAATCAAAAGAACAAACGCGGCGACAAAAGAGCCATAATCCTTAATAATATCGAGTGCTTGACCTATTTTATTTCGCATCAAATAGCCAATATAAAGCTGAGCGGGCAGTGTAATAATGGCCCCTAGCGCCGTACCAGCAGCAAATTTCGTCAATGAGATTCCGCTAAAACCGGACAAAAATGAAATACCAAAGCGGGCTCCAACACTAAAGCGCTGCACAAAGCCGATCTTATCGCCATATTTCTGGATCTTGCCCATGGCTCTATCGACCTTTTCAGGATTCCGAAAGACCTTTTCCTTTAAACGATTTCCTACCGCTCGTTGAGCCAACCTCCCTAAATAGAAGGTCCAGCAATCAGACAAAACCACACCACAATAAAGTGCAATCCAATAATACTCAGCCGCAAACGGGTTTTCACCTCGACCAATAAGCCCTCCGGCCCAGACCGATAACGCATCCTCACTAACTCCTAGCCCGGTCCCTGCAGCCATTAGTAAAAGAAAATACCAGGCCGGGTGCGCATCCCGAACCCAAGCGAAAACAGCTTCCAGCATGTCTGACTATCCCGCTCCCTTAAGCTTGCATCTAAAACGTTCTCAGCAGCACAGGTAGCCAACCCTGAGTGAAAAAACAAGAGACAACGCTACTGCTTAAATAAGTGTTCGCATAAGTGACGTACATTGCTCAAATTAGAATCCATTTTTTCTGTCAACAAATTTGTTTTCAGGAATAGAAGGCGTCATAAAAGACGTTGACTGCAACAACAAGGCCGTAGTACGGATTGACCACGCTGTGTTGTCAATTCCTAACCTTCTGCCGACTTATTTAATTCGATGGAATCGGGAGGTAAACTATATGCCTACTCTAAAACTGTTGTTCATATCATTGGCCATTGCCACAACCCTAGGTGCCTGCAAACCGGAAGTACCTCTCTGCGAGACCGATGAACAATGTCAAACGGATACGGGCCCCGGCAATGTATGCGTCAATGGTACCTGCCAAGAATGCCTCGAAGATGAGCACTGCCTTGCCAACAGAGGCGAGGACTTTTTCTGCAATGCTGGCCGCTGCGACCCCAAACCAAAGCAACTTGCGAGCTGTAGTTCAGCTGCTGAGTGCAAAGAAGGCGAGCAGTGCTTTAAGGGGCTATGCTCTCAGCCCATTGCGTGCTCCGATGATACCCAGTGTGGACCAGGAGCCGGGTGCATCAATGGACTGTGTGAAGAGGGTTCTCCAGAGATCTTGGCAGCAAAAAGAGCTTGCGAATCTATCCAGCTTACTTCGACAACAAGCAGCGAAACTTCTATTGTCAATTTTGATTTCAATAACCACGAACTTTCAATTGAGACCCGTGAAGTGCTCAACAATGCGGCTGAGTGCCTCAAGCTGCGGCCGACACTTACCATTGTCATCGAAGGTCACGCCGATGAGCGTGGTACCCAAGAATACAACCTAGCGTTGGGCGAACGACGTGCTCAAGCGGTTAGAAGCTATTTGAGCAATCTAGGAGTACAATCGGAACGCATGACCACACGTACACTCGGCTCCAACAAACCAAAATGTGAGCAATCTACCGAAGAGTGCTATGCAACCAATCGTCGAGTCGAGTTCATCAAGGTCCTCAAAAACTAAAGTCAACATCAGTTATGATTTATCACTCTAAGCGTATTTTCCCTTTGGCCCTAATCGGGCTAGGACTCACAGCCTGCTGGGTACCCCTTGAGACAGGCAACGTCATGCAACATGACATTGGTAATCTCCAACGCGTGGCACAGGAATCGCGTAAGTCCATCGATCAGCAGCGAGCAGAGCTCAAAGAGCAAATGCAACGGGCCGAAGCCAAAATTGGCGAGGTATCCGTTGCCCTCCAAACACTAAATAGAGCAGCCCGAAACACCGACGCGGACTTTGGAATTCAGATTGAGCGACTCATTAAAGAAATCCAAGAACTTCGAGGAGCACTTGAACTTTCGGGATACAGGCTGACTCGAATAGAACAACACTTCTCAGAAGAGTCCTCAATTGTCACCCGGATTGAGGCT
Source organism: uncultured bacterium (assembly GCA_964013555.1). Lineage (GTDB taxonomy): Bacteria > Myxococcota > XYA12-FULL-58-9 > XYA12-FULL-58-9 > JABJBS01 > CAXGXL01. The sequence goes on along the minus strand of CAXGXL010000110.1, from coordinate 845 downwards.
CTCGAACAAGCGGCACAACAGGGCCAAGCAATCGAAAGCACGGTTGCATCACCACAGCCAACAAGTCGAAAAAAACTCATGCTCCAAGCCCAAAAGCTGACCAAGGCTGGTAAAATTGAAGAAGCCAGAGGAGTCTACCGAGCAATAGTGCGAAAATGGCCTAATAAATTGGGAACAACCGACGAAGCATACTTTAGACTAGGAGAGCTCTACTACCAAAAAGGTAAATACAGAAGCGCACTTCAAGAATACGTCAAAGTCCACGACAAATTTCCCAAGGGCGTCTATGCGGATGACGCCTACTTTAGAATTGGCGTCTGCTTTATGCAAATTGGTGAGCTTGAGGATGCACAAGCATTTTTCCAAATCATTCTAGAAAATCATCCAAAATCACCTTTGGTGAAGAATTCAAAAGCCAAACTAGAGACCATTCGCAAGCGTCTCAAAGCTGAAAAAAAGAAGCGCCAAGAGGCAAAAAAGAAAAAGCGCTAGGGTTACTCTGTCGCTTAGCCCCAGCTCCCCAACCCGTCACGCACCCGTATTCTAGCATCCCAAAAACGAATGCGGCTGCAATAGCTTCACAAGAATCTACAGTAAGAAGAAAATGCCACTCAACAAGACGCAGTCTTTTAGGCCCCAACAAACACGCCACCAGCCTAGAGTCTAGTTGACCCCATTAAAGGATCCACAAGCGACTAAAGCACCTCAATCCCGAGACTCGCAGTCCATCCCTAAAAGCAAAAAGCTCCTCCAAAAGCACTCAATTTTCGAACCGAGAGCCTCCTCTCAATAGGAAAAAGCCTCAGAAGATTTTTATTATGGCCTCGTTGGAAACGGACTCTTAG
>CAXGXL010000109.1:0-8587 GCA_964013555.1 uncultured bacterium | reverse complement strand
TTGACATAGCTAGCTTCATACCAGGCGGGCGCCACAAAAAAAAGGGCAGGTGCGCCCGAAGCGTTGGTTGGGGGTAACTGCTTCGAGCGCTTTAGTCTGGGCTTTCATAAGGGGAAAGAACTCCCAGACCGATTTATTCATACCAATTAGGCTGAAAGGGCTTTAACTTTCCGATTAACGTCATTGACCTTTCGATTTAAACTGGTGAGCTTTTTCTCTAGAGCCTCAACTTCTGAAAGAGATGCCAGCCTCAAAGCGCTGAACACTCTGCCTCGCGTATCTTCGGCTCTCTTCTCAAGCTCCGTCCGATAATCGCCAAGCGAGGTTATCGCTCTACTACCACTAACCTTCTCCCAAATTTTCGTGGCTTTAACTCGACCGAGAAGTTCTTCTAATTTCTTAGAAATTTCAGCCTGCCCGATTCCAGTGTCATCAAGAAGTTCACGGACTGAAGCCACAAGCCCCTCTTCTGCCTCGATAAATTCTCGAGCACGACTTTGTAATTCCTGCCAAAGTTGGTCAGCTCGATCTTTCGCTGCATTGATCGCCATTTCACTCTCCTAAACTGGACTTTTAGGTCCAAAATCTTCATATGTATTCACTTGGGTGACAAACAAGCGGATTGCCGCTCTGCGTCATACACTGAATCTAACACAACGCGTCATAGAGTCAACCCCATTGGCGGTATTTTATTACGCATTGAGTCAAAATATGAGTTCGCCCCAAAGGTCCAATTCACCGTGACAACGATTTTTCTGATACTTCTATTTCTATTGGGTTTTCTGGCTGTGCTCGCCCTTCAACGCTTCGGGGGAGCCTCTGTCGACACAGAATCACAGGCCCCCATCCCATGGATTCACCCCCTCGTCATCCAAGAGCTGACTGCTAGAATCTCTGCGTTTGACCAACGTAGATGGACGACAAAGCAGCACCACCAGTCCATCGTTACACCGACCCTAATCGATGTAACCGCATCGGATTGGGAGAGAATTCCGGGAAACCTACTCGTTAAAGCCCACAAAAAAACGTCTCTGGAGAGAATAAGCGCCCTAGAACAATTACTTAGAGAAACTCCTGGTCAATTTGTACTCCGAGCCCCGATCTGGCCGATATGTTGTAATCAGCTCTGCATATTACTCCAATCCCAAGGCAAGGGGCTGTCCTTAAATCATTTAGAAAGCAAACACGGAAAATTAGACCGGTGCTTCTTAGAAAATGAACTCAAAACCTGGGGAGGACCGCAAGCCAACCTCCAAAGTTATTTTGCGACAGGCTGGTCCGAGATTTTGCTGCAAATCCGAAGTAACAAGCACTCCGGGCAAGGACTCAACTTCTTCCAATGTGCACAGTGCACTCGAGTCTATATTGGCTCCTGCTCCCCTTAGAACGCTTGAATTCTTGGGCTCACCTCATTATTATGCGTGACAATTATTTTGAACGCGGAGTTCCGCATCGCAGGAGTACAAGCTCATGGCCACATTCAACCAAGATATCACATTGAAATTTATGTCTACCAAGGATGCGGATATGGAGGAAACCGAATTCTCGGCCGGGGATGAAGTCGAAATCCTCGAAACTTGGGAACATCACTATCTAATCAAAGATGACGATGGGCACTACTACAATGTACCAAAAGATAAAGTAGACGAATAAGCTACAATATTGCCGGGCTTGCCCTCACTATGTTAGCAATCCCCCCATGAGTGTTACACCAACTTCGGCAGCCGAGCTTCGCCGCTCGTTTCTATCATTTTTTGAACAAAACGGGCATCAGGTCGTCAAGTCTGCCCCTCTAATTCCAATCAACGACCCCACATTAATGTTTGTCAATGCGGGCATGGTCCCATTCAAGGACCTCTTTATTGGCCTTGAAACTCGCTCCTACACACGCGCCTCATCCTGTCAAAAATGCATGCGCGTGTCGGGCAAACACAACGACCTCGAGGAAGTAGGTCGTACCGCGCGCCATCAAACTCTCTTCGAGATGCTCGGTAACTTTTCATTCGGTGATTATTTCAAAGAAGAAGCCATAGAATTGGCTTGGAAGTTTCTCACCGAGGAGATGAACATCGACAGAAACAAACTTTGGATCACTGTGTTTGGTGGTCATGGTGAGACCTTGCCAGCAGACGTCGAGGCCCGTGAAATATGGAAGCGAGTCTCTGGACTCGGAAACGAACGCATTCTTGATATGGGAATGAAAGACAACTTTTGGGCAATGGGTGACACGGGCCCCTGCGGCCCATGTACAGAAATCCACTACGATACTCGACCAGATGATGCCCCACCGCCAACTTTGGAGGATTTTGAAACCGGTGAAGTCATGGAAATCTGGAACAATGTTTTCATGCAGTTTAATCGATTGGCCGACGGTAGCCTCGAGCCTCTGCCCAAACCATCGGTTGACACCGGCATGGGACTAGAGCGCCTTGCTACGATCATGCAAGGTGAACAATCGAACTATCATACGGATCTATTCCTCCCCATGCTCAATAAGATCAGCGCACTAAGTGGAAAGGAATACAAGCGCTCCGATGCCGAAGACGATGTCTCTATGCGAGTGATTGCCGACCACGCTCGCGCAACCGCTTTTCTCACGGCTGACGGAATTCAGCCATCCAATGAAGGTCGCGGTTATGTCATGCGGCGAATCATGCGCCGAGCCATTCGACATGGTCATAGACTGGGCCTCAGCGAACTCTTCTTCTTCCAAATATGTGATGTAGTGGTCGAGATAATGTCCGATGCATACCCTGAGTTATTGGAAGCTCGGGAACTCATCACAAAAGTAGCCCAACTAGAAGAACGAAACTTCAGGCGAACGCTTTCTACGGGGCTGAAGATTCTAGAAGACGAACTGGCGACGAGCCAAGCAAAGAGGCAAACTCAATTGTCGGGAAGTACTGTATTCAAACTATACGACACATACGGCTTTCCCAAAGATCTCACGGAAATCATCGCCCAAGAGAAAGGCTTGACCATTGATGCGGACGGCTTTGCAAGGGAGATGGAAGCACAACAAGAGCGGAGCCGACGCAACGATGGAGCCGACCAAAAAGCAACCACTGTTTACAAACGACTCAGCCAATCTCTAGGTGCAATCGAGTTCATTGGCTACACTGACGAAGACACCCCTCTTGAAGAACGCAGTGGGCACTGGCGCACGCGAAACTCAGGAAGCTCTCAGAGTATCGAAGTTGAGACACAAATCGTCGCAATCATTCAAGACGGAGCCGAAGTAGAGAGTGCGTCAGCTGGTCACGTCGAACTCGTTCTCAACCCCACGCCTTTTTACGGTGAAAGCGGGGGGCAAATGGGCGATAAAGGTATCGTTCATGCCGCAAACGATACCCGTTTGGAAGTTGTAGATTCCAAAAAACCTGTAGACGGCTTGACAACCTGTCACGCGAGAATCCTCAACGGGACGATAACCAAAGAACAAAGAGTATGGGCCGGTTATTTTACACAAGAAAGAAAAGCAGCACGAGCTCATCACTCAGCCACTCACCTACTCCACTTAGGCCTTCAGCAAGTACTTGGGAACCATGTAAAACAAGCTGGCTCACTAGTAGATTCTGAGCACCTACGCTTCGATTATTCCCATTTTGAGGCTCCCACCACGGACGAGCTCACGCAAATAGAAACCGCTGTCAACGCTCGAGTACAGCGCAACTACCCTGTCCAAACAGATGTTCTTCCCTTCGATGAAGCGAAACAAAAAGGTGCTCTTGCCCTCTTTGGGGAAAAATATGGCGACCTTGTCCGGGTCATCACCATGGGAGATTCCATTGAATTTTGTGGTGGTACTCACGTCGGAAAAACCGGCGAAATACAGATGGTGCTCATCACGAAAGAAGAAGCAATCGCCAGTGGAGTTCGCCGCTTAGAAGCCGAATGCGGAGCATCCGCAGTCAAACGCACCGAGCAAACCTTCCAACGTCTTGAAAAAGCAGCCTCTCTCTTAAACGGACATGAACTCGATATAGATACCAACAGTGAACCAATCCTGGCAGGTATTGCCAAAGTTTATCGAACGTATCGTCGATTAACGCAATCTCTCCAAGAGGCTGGCGAAGCTCCAATAACAGTGAGTCAAACCGCTTCAGCCCCAACGCTAAAAACCAATTTTGGTTTCGAGCAGGCCAAAGCTGGCCGCGATATGTGGCAAGTACTGACACGAGCAGTCAACACTAAGGTCGGTGATATTGAAGAGCTCAGCAAAGCTCATATCCACCTTGATACCAATCACCTACTCGCTACGTTTACAAAACTCCAATTGGCAAATCGAGCCAACGAACGAATCGCTCAGAGTCAGCAAACTGCTCAAATGAGTAGCCAAGCGGAAAACCTCCTAAACTTGACCGAAGACATTGCAGGAATTTCAGTCTTAGCCACTAGAGTTGAAGGAGTAGATGGAAAGGGGCTGCGAGAATTGGCTGACCAGTTGCGCTCCAAAATGGCCTCCGGAGTACTTTGTCTAGGTACAGAATCCAACGGCCGAGCCAATCTATTGATCGCTCTGAGCAAAGATTTAACTAAACAATTTCAAGCTGGAGCCCTCGTGAAGAAACTCGCTCCTATAATCGGAGGCCGCGGCGGGGGTAAACCCGAACTGGCTCAAGGGGGTGGAGACAATGCCAGTGGCTTCGAAGAGCTTTTCGAAGCCCTCAAAAAGTTCCTAAAATCCAGCTCTTAATACGAAAGTTACCAGCCATCCACCCCGAGTAGTTTGACCCATGAAGCCATGTATTTCCTAGACTCACATAAGTACCGGGAACTTTGTGCTCCTCTCGTAGATATAGGACACTGTACATGGGAAAGAACCCATGAGGGTCGATGGAAGGATCGAATAATCGCAGTGGCAAAGTTGAAAATTCTTGCGAAGCTCAGAGGCAAGTGCCAAAGGGTCGCGCGCGAATAAATACCAGTAGAATAGGACCGTGACAAATGAACGGAAACTCCCCTCGCCATCCAGATCGAGTTGAAGAATACATCGAGGCCGTGGACCGCTATCAGCCCAGCCACCTCCAGAGTCACGAAGATGAATTTCGTCTTTTTGCGCGCTATATGTCTCGATCCTTAGATGCCAGATATCTCGAGCGACATCCCATAGAAGAATTGTTGCCAGAATTAGAGCATCTGATGAAATGCTCCCTTTCGCGCCAAGAAAATGAAATCAAAGTTAATATTTCGGTCCACGACGACGGCACAAACCGTCGCGGTGTGCTCAGCGTGTGCATTCACGATCGAGCCTTTTTGATCTCCACCGTTCGCCAGACACTCGACACTTTCGATGTCCAATCGTTCAGGAGTATCAGCTGCGTTATGCCGGTTCGTCGAGGGACCACCGGTGAAATAAGTGCTGTTGGTTCTGTCGATGGAATAGATGAGCTGGTCTTGTGGATTGAAATTGAGGCAGAAAAGCTCTCCGAACGTAAGCAGGAATTGACCGATGTGATTCGCCACCGCCTAAGCCTAGCGTGCACAAGCGTAGAATCCTATCCTCAAATGCGTGCGCAAGTTGAGAAACTCGCCGATCAATTCGTCCATCTCGCAACGCTTAGCGAGACACAAAAAAGTCTTCATGAAAGCAATGCCGAGTTCTTGCGATGGCTATTGGATGACCATTTTGTTTTTCTAGGCACACACTTTGTCCCGCTACCTGATGCTCCCAAACAAGATTGGCCACCGATTGGTGTGTCTTTGGCCCCACGAAATTCTAAGCAGTTAGAATCGCAATACATTGAAAACGAATTCTTCTTTGAAGGCCCCAAAGCACCCTACGTAACCATTAGAAAAAGTAACTCTGAGTCATGGATTTACAGACCTGGGTTGACTGATCGAGTTATCGCCTGGACTCACAATGAACATGGACTCGCTACGGGTTTATTTGTGCTGGAAGGACTCTTTAGTTTTCAAGCTCTCGCAGAACCCAAAACCAGCATTCCGCTCCTAGACGGCATTCTTGAGAAACTCTTTTCACAGCTCCAAGCAACTCGAGGATCTCATCGTCATAGAACGATTCGCAATGCCTTCAACTCCCTGCCACTCGAATACCTATTCTCACTCCAGTTAGAGAATATACGAAAGCTAGTAGAACAACTCCTAGATGTTGACAAACAAACACGACTTCAAGTGAATATTACACGTGATGATGAACAAGGATATGCTTTTGTTTTCATCACTCTTCCCCGCCCCCACTACAGTGATGAACTCCGCGCGGATATTAGGCGACGACTAAAAGCGAGTTTTAAGGCGCGGTCCGTGGATGATGGCGTCTATGCCGGCGGAGCTGAATCCGTAGCTGTTCACTACTTCTTAACAAGTACCACAAATATCGATACTCAAGAAGAAGGGACCTTGCTTGAAGAAATAGATCAGCTTTCACGACCGTGGAGAGAACGGTTGCATGATGAACTAAGCAAGCACTTTGACACTGCTGAGGCTCACCGCTTGCATGCCTGCTATAGCAGCGCATTTCCCCGTCGCTACCGAGAAGAGACCTCTATTGGACGCGCCGTTCGCGACATCGAGTTACTCGAGGAGCTGCACACCGATGGCCGCTTTAATTGCGATCTTTATCAAGAAAAAGCAGATCGCCGCCTGGGTGTAACCAGGTTGAGATTGTTTCAAAACACGAAACTACTCCTTTCTGATATTCTACCAATTCTCGACAACCTCGGATTAGTGGTAATCGATCAATTTCCTACGGAGGTTCAAATCCCCGGTCGGCCAAGCAGTATTATCGCCACATTTAGAATCAGCGGGGTTCAAAATATGAATCTCGATCTACTCTCTCGCCGCAACCGACTAACCGCCGCCGTAAGAGCCGCCATCCTTGGCGCCTTAGACAATAATCCGATGAACAGACTCTTGCTACGCGCCGATATTCCATGGACCTACGTCGTCTTAATGGGGGCTTATCAAGCCTATGCCCGTCAGCTTGGCTCACCCTATGGCAATCAAATGGTACGTGAAGCGCTTGAACGCCATGCAGATATTGTCCGAGCGTTAACCGATTTATTTAGAGCGAAATTCGACCCCAATATTGAAGGTCTTGAGCTAAGTGTCGTATGCGACAAACGCTTGAACTTAATCGAGCGCTCCAAAAAAACCCTTTTGACGCTCCTCGATGGGGTTAGCAATCTAACCAGCGATCAAATCTTACGCATGTTTCTCAACCTAACAGAAAGTACCCTTCGCACTAATTTCTATGCGAGGTCGCCACTGCGCTCTCATGAAATCGTATTAAAATTCGACCCTACGCTGATCCACCGGATGCCCGAACCCAAGCCTTACCGAGAAATCTACGTTCATCACCCACTGGTGGCCGGTTTACACCTGAGGGGCGGGAAGATTGCCAGAGGAGGAATTCGCTGGAGTGACCGCCGACTTGATTTTCGAAAAGAAGTCCTTGGCCTAATGGCAACCCAAAACCTGAAAAATGTTCTCATCGTTCCTCGAGGAGCCAAAGGGGCTTTTATATTGCGTAAACTACCCGCCAATCCTCAAGATAAACCAGCTTTCGCAGAGCAAGCATACCGACACTTTATACACGGTATTCTCTCAGTTACCGATAACCTCGAAGGAAATACTCCCATAACCCCCGAGGGAATTTTATGTTACGACGATAAAGATCACTATCTTGTTGTCGCTGCCGACAAAGGAACAGCCCAACTCTCAGACACCGCAAATGAAATAGCAATAGAAACACAATTTTGGTTGCGAGACGCTTTTGCCTCCGGGGGTTCTAAAGGCTACGACCACAAAGTTGATGGAATCACGGCCAAAGGTGCTTGGGAATGCGTGAAACGTCATTTTCATGAAATGGAAGTTGATCCGGAGCTCGACAGAATCAAAGTCATCGGGATAGGGGATATGAGTGGGGACGTTTTTGGTAATGGCATGCTTTTGTCCAAAACAATGCAGCTCATTAGCGCATTTGACCACCGTCATATTTTCTTGGATCCCAATCCAGATCCCTTGAAAAGTTATTCAGCTAGGCAGGAACTCTTCAACAAAGGCCGTTCTTCATGGGAAGACTACCCAAGAGAAATAATCAGTGAAGGCGGTGGAGTTTTCCCCCGTGATTCCAAGTCCATTCCGCTATCACCCCAGGTACAAACTATCCTAGACACAAGTGAAGAGTCCCTCAGCGGTCAAGAACTCATTCAGCGTATTTTGTGCGCACCCGTAGACCTACTATGGAACGGCGGGATAGGAACGTACATAAGAGCAAATGACGAGTCTAACCTTGAAGTAGGAGATCCAAGCAACGATCCAGTTCGCGTGACTGCCACCCAAGTCCGTGCTGCAATTATTGGTGAAGGCGGAAATCTTGGAATCACGCCTAAAGGTCGCATCCAATTAGCTGAAAACGGAGTGCGCCTAAATACCGACGCCTTAGACAACAGTGCAGGCGTTGATCTCTCCGACCACGAGGTAAACCTAAAGATTCTCTTTCAACGAGCTTTGTCCGAAAATAGAATATCTATCGCACAAAGAGACGAAATCCTCGAAGGAGTTCGAGACGAAGTTAATTCGATGTGCCGAAACAACAATTGGATTCATAGTCGCATGATTAGCA
>CAXGXL010000108.1:0-8596 GCA_964013555.1 uncultured bacterium | reverse complement strand
AATATGTCCTTCTTGCGATATAGCTGGATAGTTTCACCACTAATTGTGTCTTTTCCAGTCATATCCATATTAGCTTGAAATTCAGTGTTTTCGGCCCATGCGACGAGCTCTGCACTGATAACCCGACCAGTCCCCGCTGTTTGCATGGCAGTAAACGCACTTTTTACGGCAGCACGAAATTCTCCCATATCAAATGCTATCAAATTCGTCCCTGCGTCTTTTCCAAGGCCTGTCGCATTAAGGTAAATTTTCCACTCCTGATTATTCATCTTCTCATTTAGCGCGGTTTTTTCGTCGTAGCCCTCTGTCTGGGTACCTGTCGTAGTACCAGTAGTGCCAGTAGCGCCAGTTTGAGTCGTACTACCATCACAATTGGCGCTGCCCGTGCCGCAAGCACTCATATCCATATTCTGGACTTGCTGCATGATAAAATCGGTGTATTCAGATGTGTCGTCGGTTATCTTCTGCGTGAACTCAAAGAGAGCCTCCATCTTAGCTTCACGATTAATTCCTCGAACATAATAACTGCCGCACGCAGAAAAGAATCCAGGAATATCGTTTCTAGCAAGCAACGCCTTAGCCGAATCCGATAGCGCCGTCGCAGACTCTTCCACCGAAGCATAGTAGGTGGTTACCTTCATCGTCACACCGACAAATTTCGTTACCTCTTGGGTTGACTTGACGTCCTTTCCTGCCTTGCGCAGCCTTTCTTTGTTAATGACATTGGCGACAAACTCGGAGCCACCCGCATCATTAACCGTAAAGGTCCCAGACCCGTCCGCACCACCGGCATCTGCCGTCACACTACTTGAACTTGAGGCGTCGACGTCGATGCTTTTCAAATCAAATGTAAAGTCATACGACGGCTCAGTAACGACCACGTCCTTCAGACAAGTTGAAGCGTAGGTATTGGTGGCAAGAGAATAACCACGCCCCAATTTTGGCGTTAGGTTAATATCCTTTACCCTCCGGTCCTTAAGAATTGTTTGTGCCATAAGGCCCTCAGCCCCCAGTATTAACACCAAGAGCATCATACAACATTTTGTCAGTCTTGATAATGCCATTGCATATCCCCTTCCAAGCCTTACTCGGCAAGTCAGATTGGTTTTTACGAACAAGTTCTCCAAGCAAGCCCTGGAATTGTACTCAACTAAAAAATTAGCCGTTACATATTGAGACTAGAGCGGACGCGGAGGTCACTTCAACCCCAAATTAAAAATCGGTAGAAAGGGCTCGAATCCGCGAGAAATTTGACAAAGTGAGAATGTCTTCTAATCAACCGTTTTTAAAATGGTTATGGCAACTAAAATGAGAAAATGATCGTTCAAATGAGAGCGTACGAAATAAACTATTTTCCCGCATACTTTACACTATGAACTAATGAACCCCACCCAAAGTCATTCAAAAGAAGATGAAGTAATAGGAAAAGAGCAAAATAGTCACTCAAAATCCTAGAAGACAAAAGCCGCAAAGCCATGTCTCAAATGGGAATCACCAATCAAATAAAAGCAATCAACCCGCTTCTGAATTAGTGAGCGGGTGGAGTTTTTTGGCTAGCTTGGTAAACTCCCACATGCTTTCACAATAGACTGAAAAATCAAGCATCTCCCGGGTTTGGGGCTTGGTTAGAGCGCGGCCACCTAAAACCAAAGAGCCATCATTTAAGGTAGTGGCTTCAAACAACTTTGAGCAAGCCTCAACCAAAAAACTCTTCTCGAAGTCGGCATTGACGCTTACCCAAAACAAACGGGGTTTTAACTTGCCAATTGCAGCGACAATGGTGTCGACTGGCTCCCAGCTTCCTAGATTCTCGGCTTGCCACCCCAACTCACGCAGAGTCAATTCACACATGGAAGTCGATAGGCTGTAAGGATCCCCTTCGAGAGTGCAACCAGCCGCCAAGGGGGCAGTACTCTTAACTCCACCAATCAAGCGCCGCAAATCTGCAAAAGCGCGCTCCATTATCAAGCACGCTCGACGTTCCTCGAACACCTGCAGTTCCCCAGACTCCCATTGGTGCCCCAGCCCACTAAAAGCCGGTGCAATCAACGAGTCAAACATGGCCGCCAGCGATTTGCCGGTCATCCAAGTTGAAAATACCAAGCTCCGAACTGCCTTTTCATCGCCCTGGCTTAGCAAATCCACCAACCGCTCTACGGAGGTCCGCAAATCAGGCCCGCCGTCCAACTTCGTCAGGGGTGGCAGATTGACGAGATCGGGCTCTACCAGCTCGTAGCCCCTGCCTTTGGCAAAATCCAATAAATTCGAAATGCTGATTCGGCGGTGGCCACCACTGGTTCGCATGCTCTGCAATTGCCCCGCATCGCACCACCTTTTCATAGATGACTCACTAACCCCTAGAACTTTCGCCGCCTTCTTGGGCGACAAGAGATTTTCTGAATGGGTATCCGAAGAGCTTACCAATTGATTGATTTCTTCGAGCTGATCTTCCATGAGTCTTGAACCTTAAATCGAACGATTGATTGCTTGTAATTGGGTGCTTCTACCACTGCCTCCACCCATTACCAGGAAAAAAGAACGTTTTGAACGTTTCTGGTGTCTTTCTATGCCACCAAGATCATCGGAGCCCCGTAAAGAGCTCTAGATTAAAACAACTATTCAAAAAGCCTAGAAAGAGCAGGCCTTCTCGTAGCTTGCCCAACAAAATAGGCCCCTGCCCATTGAGCCGACGCATCGCAGGTGGTATCGGAGCCCATGGCATTACAAGATTTTTTAGGAAAGCTCCGCCCCTATAAAAGTGTTCTCAAGCGCACTCGCCCCAAAAATGAGCTCCCCACTGAGCTGCTCTACATAGATTGGCTCTCGGGAGAGAGTAAACGCAAGCTCTTGGACGTCGCAGGAAACGAGCACGTGCTAACGGATAAAATTCTCCAGAGCAATTACAAACTCTCAACGGGAGCCGCCGCTAAAGCGTTAATCAAAGAGCATTGGGCCGAGGCGAATCCTCACACGGCCGAAACCGAATAAAACTCGATGTCCGAAGATGGCTTTAGTGCAATTGCCGAATTAGACACCGACGCGAGACTTCTCAAGGCATTGCAAATAGATAACATCACCGAGCCGAGTCCAGTCCAAGAACTTGCGATTCCCGCAATTTTGGCTGGCAAGCATACGGTTCTTTACTCTCCTACAGGTACCGGCAAGACTCTTGGTTACCTACTGCCTATTCTTCAGAAATTACGTGATCCACAAAATGGGCGCTGCGTTGTTATGACTCCCAATCCTGAATTGGCAATGCAAGCGTACCGTATCGCCAATCAGTACAAACCCCAGGAAATAACCACCGCGGCCCTCACCCCTGGTGTGACTGGGCGACGACAAAATGAGCGTTTAACCAAAAATACCCGTTTGGTGGTAGGAACCGCCGGGCGAATCTTAGAGCTCTATTCCAAGAAGAAAATGAAAAATGTAACCACATTAGTTTTGGACGAGCCAGACCCCATATTAACGTCAAAAGGTGGCGACTTCTTACGAGAAATTCTCTCGCGCCCCGAACCCAAAGTACAACTCATTATTGCTACCGCCTCGCTCGGCCCCAATACCCAGTCCTTAATCGACGAGGTGATGGGCACACATTACGTGATGGCCAAGCCCGAACCCACGGCGGTCAACCTCGATATCGTTCACCATTATATAGGTGTTCAAAACGATATGGGAAAAGACGTGTGCTTGGCTCGATTCATCGAGGAAAATAAATGCGGAAAAGCAATTGTGTTTGCAAATCAACCCAATGTCATCCGGCACCTCTACCGATACCTCAACGAGCACCAACTGCAGACAGTAACGTTGAGCCGCGATAGAAACCGCGACCAACGAAAACAAGCCATCACCGACATCACAAGCGGAAAAGCAAAGGTGGTCATAACTACCGACGCGGCTGCGCGAGGCTTAGACCTCCGACAGATCGATTGGGTGCTACACTACGACCTTCCCAACTCCGCAAACGGTTACCTGCATCGCGCTGGCCGAACAGGAAGAGCCGGTCGAAAAGGCACATCAGTGGCGATTCTAACGGACCGTGAACGCGCACGCTTAAAACGATTTGCAAAAGAACTCGGTATTGATTTCAGCCCATTTCGAAGGAAAAACTAAACCCGGCTTCAACCACGAAACACACTGAATGTCTCAAATTGCGATATTGGTAGATGGGAGCTGCAACCCCCAAAGCGGAGTTGGAATTGGAGCATATCTAGTGGTTCCCCTAGCTCAATTAGAGCTGCCCCTCGATCCTATAACGAAAAAGAAGTTGGTAAAAAAAATTCAACTCCGTAAGTTCAACCACACCTCATCTACAACACTAGAAATACAAACCGCGCTTTGGGCCCTCGAAAATCGCCTACTCGAAGCTGCAAACCATTCGCAATCTATCACGCTCTTTACGGACTCTAAATCCCTTTTTGAGTTAGCCCAGCGACGACCAAAACTCGAGGCAAACCAATTTTGTTCGAAGAAAACAGCTGAGCCCCTACACAATGCAGATCTCTATCGCCGCTACTTTTCCCTTACTGACCAACTAGAGCTCGAGGTCGTTAAAGTTAAAGGCCACGGGCCAAAAGGCCTGAGAAACGATGCCGAAACAATCTTTTCATTGGTGGACAAACAAGCACGAAAAGAGCTTCGCGCCCTGGACCGAGCGCTACCGTAGGGTATCCCGGCCTCCCAAATCGCCTAAGGTCCTCAGAATATCCAGACCGTCCCAAAATTGGGCGATTAAATCCCCCCCCTCCCCTCGAGGTTACTCTTTTTGTCTCCCGTCAGATTCCAGGGCTCCCAGAAAAGACAGAAAGATACTCTGCCAATCAATAACCACAAGCGTCCGCGCAAAAGCGAATCGAACAAAAGGAAAGAGTGCGAAATCACCACCAGACACCCGCGTTATTTTTTCGAGTTGACGACTTAATGGCATTTAGGTACGCGGTTTCAAATCAAACAGCGGAGTAGCTCATGACTACCTTGAATCTATATCAATTCGAACTCTGCCCATACTGCCACAAAGTAAAAGCGGCCCTCGACCTCAAAGGAATTCCTTACAACAAAATTGAAGTGAATCCGATGAGCAAAGCGGAACTCAAAAAACTAGGCCCTATCCCCGAAGGCCGTAGAAAGGTTCCAGTCGTTGAGTTTGATGGCCACGTTATCCGAGAGTCATCTGATATCTTACGATGGCTGGATACCATCGACTCCAAAGTACCACTGGTACCTGAAAACCAAGAAAAACGAGAGTTGGCGGACCAAATTGATGCCTGGGTCAATGACGATTTGACCCAGATTCTCCCCACTGTTCTCTATGGAACGTGGATGGAGTCCGTCAAAGCCGCGAAGCTAACGGCTGCGACAAGCAATTTCAGCAAACTTGACAATATCAAAGTTAGTATCTTTGGCTCGGTTGTTATGAAATTAATCGCCAAGCGCATCCTTAAAAAACGGGGCAACGGCAAAACTGGCGAAGAGCTTTTAAGTGCAGAACTGGATAAACTAGAAAGATGGCTGGGAGAAAAAAACTATCTATGTGGCGATGAGCTAAGCCTAGCCGATGCAGCTACCCATGGAGCACTTACCTGCGTCAAAGAGTTTCCGGCCTTCAAATACATTGAAGACCGTCCCCTCATTAACGCTTGGTACAATCGAGTTGCCTCGAACCGGGCAAGCTAAGAGCAGCCCGGTCCTTAGCCCCAATTACCATTTAATAATAGCAGAATTTGTCTGGAACGCATTGGTCACGACACTGAACTTATAGCAGGTTCCCGCTACAAGTTCGGGCGTCTGAGCCGGAGCACCATGTCGCTCACTCGCATTATTGGAGTCTGCAGCCACAACCCCGTAGGTTACCGGTCCTGCAAAACCTGCCGGAAATTCTTGGTATTCTAGTACCCAATAGGCCTGTCCGCCAGTAACTGTTTGGCCAGGTCCCCCTGGAAGTGCCGCTTCGGGAGAGGTAACATACAAGCCAATCGCATTGGCCCCCTCCCATGAAATGACGACGCCACTCTCGGTTCTCTCTACTTGGAGCGAATTCGGCCCAGTGGTCTCTTCTTCACAGCCACCCTCGCTGGGAGCTTGCGGAGGTCGCTGCAGTCGCCACTGCACCCCTTCCACATCAAAAGCCGGCCCTGACAAGGCCAAAGTACCACTGGCACCATCTGCTATCCCGTCCCCATCTGCGTCAAAGAGGCCGGCCTTAAGGGCTGAACCATTTCCAAAGGACGGCCCCGCCGGTACCGGAAGATCTGGTATCATGAAGGTAAAGCCATCAATCACGAACTCGCTTGTGTAAATCAAGTCCATTCCCAAATCGAAAAGAGCAGTCCCACCGCCGGGCGCGCTGGTGACTTGAACGGGAACCGTTGCGTCAATAGCATTGTCCGGATCAAAGGTTTGATTCGCAAAGTCGAGCATTGGAACCGATACGACCCACTGATACTCGCCCTCTAGTCGAAGCTCAGGTGCTTTTGCGGTCTTAAACGGCAACTCAATTGTAGTAGATGGACGCAGGCCTGAATCTGACTCCAATTCAGGAGACACTACGAGCACATAGCGTGAGTCCGCATCCAACGGTGAGACAGGCCGAAGCGTCACGTGCCTATTATCAACTTCATATCCCAGCGAGATAAAGGTGCCATCCGCCCCTTTGAGAGAAATGCCTGTAAGGTTAAGGGCATCATCAAAAACGGGAGCATTAAACGTCAATTTGATTTTCTGGCCAGCACCTAGAAGTCCTTGTTCTGAGAAATTGGAGGTCAAAACAAAGAACTCTCTAGCAGTAATTTCCTCAAGATAGCGCATGAGGTAGCGATGCTCTTGCTCCGTCAGCGTAACGCCCACAGCCTCGAGCCCTACATCAACAGCCTCCTTCAAAGTAGCTGCAGAACCATCTTTCAACCACGAGCCTACTCGGCTCACGTCTACCAACGAAGGCACATCAGTTTTTCCCGGAGTAAGCCCATCTTCGTACATCTCACGGTTCGTGGTCGCAGGACCGCTGTGGCAAACCGTGCAAGCTGCTTTGCCATCAAAGATAGCTTTGCCCTTAAGTGCTTCTTCACTCAACGACCCATCCCGGCGAGTCTTGCCGTTAGCTGCCGGTCCAGGCATCAATGAAGCCAAAAAATCCCCCAGGGCTTCTGCTTGCTCAGTATTAGGTCGCGAATTAATAGTAGATCCTCCGACAAAACCAGACACCTTAATACTCCCAACATAGCCATCCCAGCCAATCCTCGAAGTTCCTTCGAGCCAGCGAAAAGGTCTGGTTACTTGAGCATTGGGGAAAGGACCTGCATTCCACACCACGCCGTCACTTTGCCCATCAACATGGCAGTTACTGCAACTTCGGTTAGCCCCAGGGCCTTCACCCGGCATGCTAAAAACTTTGTGTCCCGCAATAAGACTCTCGGGTCTACGTTCAACGGCACCTGTGGAGAATTTCTCACCCACACTTCCCTCTATCTTGACAACACTCAAATCAACGGCGCTATGAACCAATGCACCTTGCCCGAGACACATAACACTTCGAGGTCGGCCAGCTGAAGGAATACGAGCTTTCTCTGCGAAGGTCACCGCATCTAAGGCTATTGTCAAATCAGAGCTCTCAGCCGTAACCCATACCGTGTCACCGCATAGGGCTCCTCCTTGTAGGGTGACCACCATATCACTGGAGTCGCTCTCACGACTTAAATCTATGCTACGCAGCCGCTTGGCTTGTCCGGCTTCTGGGCTAAGAACAACCACTTCGTGAATAAAGCTAAAAACACTTGGGTCATTTAACGAGCCAACCGTATCGTTGCGGGTACCCACCACCCATAACTCATCTCGAGCACCATCGTAGAACATGTCATTAATCGTGGAACTTACTTCCAAGATAAACCCGGTAACCAAATTGGTTTGTGTATCAATAATTGCGATATCAGTCTCAGTTTCGGGGTCGCGGCCTTCATAGGGGTACTGCGAAGACTGGCCCGAGCGATGTGAGGCAACGAAAAGTGTTTTTCCATCCGGAGTTAATGCCAACGCAAGCGGATCAAAAAGAGCGTCAATTCGCTCTATGAGTTCACGCTTGACCACGTCAACGACCGCTACTTTATCTTCACCAGAAAGTGAAACATAAGCACGAAGTCCATCTGGACTCACCACAATACCCGCGGGCGCATCTCCAACCCAAACCGCATCAACTTGCCTTTTCTCGAAGGTGTCGACAAATCCGAGGGTATCACTCGCCTTGTTGGCGACTAGCACCAGGCTCCGAGAAGGAACTTCAACCAAAGAAACGGGCCAGCTTCCCACGGTAATGCTGCCGCGGTTGGCCATATTGGATTTGTTCAATCGACTAATCGTCGGTGAATAGACATCTGCAACCCAAACTTCAGAGCCCACTTCCACCATAGAATGCCATGGGTAGTAGTTATAATTCTGAAAAGGGCGAGCTGAAGCATCCACTGCGACAAAACTGTCTTGAACCACTTCCCCCGAAAATGGGTTCGTAGCTGAGAACGAATACTGACCAGCAATATGAGGAGTCAGTCTCTGATAGCCATCCTTGCCGTCGACTAGTTCATTGAGATTCGCCTCAGGAGAAGCCACC
>CAXGXL010000107.1:0-8667 GCA_964013555.1 uncultured bacterium | reverse complement strand
ACCGGGTATGTCAGCACTTTGAGCACCAGGGAGCTGCTCTACTTCAGTTCCATTGAGAAGAGCCAAACTGTCCTTCTTTTTAGCTATAGAAACATAATCAAACTCGTATTTGTCCGGAGCAATAAACACATAGGAATCCCGAAATTGCCTAGTAGGCACAGCAAGGATAAATGCAGGATCCCCGGTTCCCGCATCGTTCACGTCATTACCTGGATTAGGTGCTTGCTCGGCCGCTAGAAATTGACCCACCAAAATAGGTTTACTCGCCGAAATCTTAAAGTCGGCGTTGGTTTCGAATTCAAACCATTTACCCGCGTCCAAATTTGGTACAGCCGCCACCGCTGGCTCTAAAGTAATTTCAGTATCATTCTCAGATGCCATTATCCGCCATACATCCAATTCTGCCCCTCGAGGGAAACTGCGAATTGCAAGATACTCGGTCCCCCAGGTCTCAATGGGAAAGAGCTGTTGTTCTAGGTGATCAGCGCAGCACGTAATCAACGAAGGAATGGTACAAGGAGAATGATCTGTACAACTAATATCAGGGTCGTTTTCACAATGTCCCGCTTCAATATCACAACGGGACGTATTAGGGGCATTCGAAGCCTCGCTGCCCGCAAAAACAATCACCCCGCGATCTGACTGCACCCGGCTACCGGTCAAATCAGCTCCAGGCGCATTCGTCTCGATATTGAGGACATCATACTTATTGAGAGTTGCCGTGTAAGTGTCGCCGGGGCTTAGAGGAGGAATCCCCGGCCCCCCCAATGTGGATGTCGTCACAGTTACCTCAACGGTTGTTGGCAAATCATTGACGCCAACTACCGTCAAAAAGCCCTTCAAATCATCAAAGGTTTGCTCTCGAGTCATCACTAAAAAATCCTGACTCGCGGTCGTAGTAGGCAAGAGAACGGAAGCATCATTTGAGAAAACCTCCTCATTCTCTAACGGATTGAACTGATACGTTGTTACGGGAATATTGGACGATATTCGATAAGCTAATCTCGCCAAAACCGTCCCATTAACGTCCCGTCGCGGCAACTCGAAGACCTCGATTCCCTTGGGAGGAATCACCGATGCATCCACGTAATTGTCAGGTAGTGGTGGCTGAAAACACGTTCCTTCAAGGGTTGGAGAAATTTCAGGAGAAACCATAGGCCCCTTGGAAATAACGATATAAGCTGATTTCACAGGATCGGGATTAGAAATAACGACCGCATACTGACTTGCTGCCGCATCACAGTATTTTATTGCTCCAAAATCATCGCGCCCACAGGGAACATTTGCATTGTCGAGATCTACTGCGAAATATTCGCACCCCAAATAGCTTTTTTGCTCGGCACTGCAGACGGCTACGCACTCCCCTTGGTAGCACACACCATCCATCGGAGCTGCACCACAGCTATGTGAAAAACACATCTGGGTACCAGTCGAATCGCATTGATAAACGTAGAGGTGATCTGCTCCACACACCGTCGCCCCAGGCTCGCAAATTTGCTCTCTACACTCTTGGACGCAATCGGGAGACTCTGGGTCATCGCAATTCTCTCGAACGCATACTTCGTTCTCGGCGCATTCCGTGTCTACCCAAGCGGTCCCCAGAGCATTGCAAATTTGAGCCATCCGCTGCTGCCCATCAACACAACGGAAATCGCCGGGGTTGCATATACGACCTTGGAGTTCTTCCTTGTTGCAAGCCCCCACTAGAGCAAGAACGCTCAGAAGAACCACCAACGACGCCGTCAGAAATTTCGAATCCATTCATTTATCCCCTTTTCTTGCTGCGTCATCAACGTCAACCAAGATTCAATGAGCTGCTCGAATGTATGTCAGGCAAGCACCAACTCCCCTAACATTCAACTACATATGTCTCTTGCACAGTCCAAGCTCGGTTGGGCAAGTTCGGGTCAAAGCGGCGGTCAAGAGGTTGGGGTCGTAAAGACATCAATGAACCCACTCACCCCTCAGAAACTACTTCCACTTCGAGAACCGACACGACCATGGGTGCTGGCCGATTTTCCGCGCGAATACGAAGCGTCTGCGCCTTTCCTGCTTGAGCAGGATACCACCGAAGTACTCTAGCATCTCCCCACTCCGGATGAGCGGTCACTCTAACTATACGTTGGAGCCAGTCTTGATTGGGATCGTCTAAACCATTGGTTTCGTAAGAGCGGTTTTTAGCCATAAATATCGAATTACACCGAATCCAGCTCCGTCAGCAAGTGTCGACCGCTCGATCGAGTCAAAAAAAATCCGTTAATTTTGCAGTTCTCGGGTCTCGACCCCATGAAAATACAGAAAAAGAGCATTCATCGATTGACCCACCTAAGGCACTGCGGCAGGAACCCAGTATGAAAAAACAATTCAAAGTCGCTGTTGTTGGTGCCACCGGACTTGTCGGCCGTGAAATGATCCATATTCTGGAGGAGCGGGAATTTCCAATCTCGGAATTGGTACTCTTAGCCTCTCCCCGAAGTGCCGGACAAAAAATAGAATTCGAAGAAGAAGAGATTGCGGTGCAAATTGCCACCGAAGAGAGCTTCAAAGGTGTAGATATTGCCCTATTTTCAGCGGGCTCCAAAACCTCGGAGGTTCTGGCTCCTGCGGCCGCCCGATCGGGATGCATCGCAATAGATAATAGCTCCCAATGGCGCATGACCCCTGGGGTTCCCCTCGTGGTCCCTGAGGTCAACCCACACCATATTGCAGGCTACAAGGAAAAAGGTATTATCGCGAACCCGAATTGCTCGACCATTCAGATGGTGGTAGCCCTCGCACCTCTTCACAAGAAAGCCACCCTAAAACGCGTAATCGTTTCCACATATCAAGCTGTTAGTGGTGCGGGCAAAGACGGGATGGACGAGCTCAGCAGTCAAGTTAGCTCCCTATTTAATAGTCGAGATTTCGAGCCGAACAAGTTCTCGAAGCAAATTGCCTTCAACTGCATTCCCCATATCGACACGTTTCTTGACGACGGCTTCACCAAAGAAGAACACAAAATGATCCACGAGACGAGAAAGATTATGGAATTACCAGATCTTCAAGTCTGCCCGACATGCGTGCGAATCCCGGTCTTCAACGGGCACGCCGAAAGTATCCTCGCCGAGTTCGAATCCGACTTGTCTCCAGAAGAGGCACGGGAATTACTCCGAGAGGCACCGGGCTCTTTTGTGCAAGATCTCCCTAGTGAAAACGTCTATCCGCATCCTGTGGAAGTAAGTGGTTCTGACGCGACATGCATCGGTCGCATCCGAAAGGATCCTAGTTCACCGCATGGGTTGACCTTTTGGTGTGTTGCCGACAACCTTCGTAAAGGTGCTGCAACCAATGCCGTTCAAATCGCCGAGGTACTTGCACAAAACTACCTTACCTAGTGGTTACCAGCGAGCTCCGAGGTTTTTAATCTGCACTTTGCTTGATTTGCCCCACGGGGACGACTAGTTTGACCACTATGACGCAACTAATTCTAATTATGTCGCTCCTAGTAAGCGGTGCTGATGATGCTAGCTCCCTCGATACCAGCACTCCAATCGAAGGCGAAGACGGCACCTATACGACAAATCAGTTAACCATTGGATGGACTGCCCCAAAACTCAATAAAGAGACCTGCGCCTCCCAATCCGACGAGGTATCCATCAACCTTAGCACAACGCGGGTTCTCATTGCGGCAGATTTCCACGCATGGATTACAAGCTCCAATGACTGCGGCAACGTCCCCAGTGATACAAGCGACCGAATTGTTGATAAACGGTTTGCTCAATCTACCTCTGGTAACCACACCCAAGTCGTAGAAATACCCTACTCCGTGTTTTACGAGAAAGCCCGAGAAGCCAAAGGAGTCGATGTCTGCGAAACAGATAGTGCCTCCGTTGAAGTTAAAGTTTGCTTTTTGTTTGATCTGCAAGAGAGTACAAGTCTCCAAATCAAAGAGCCCGACGAACAAGTTGGTGCTGCTGAACCCCATGGGTGGGTAACACTTACGGTCGACACACTTGCTCCCCCTGCACCAGACACCCCAACTCTCGTCTCCAAGGACAAAAATTTAGAAGTAACGTCTGAAATCACCGCAGAAGGCGACTCTGAGGATTTGCGCGCGTGGATCGTGCGATATCGCCCTGTGGGAAAGACAGATAGAAATAGCGTGGCGGAACAAAACGAGGAAACGGCGGAGCAAGACACCAGCGACGGTGAAGAAGCTGTCTCCACGCAAGAAGAGAATGGAGAAGAGGATACCAGCCCCAGCGAAGATGAGGAAGATACCTCAAATCAAGAAGAGGACGGAGAAGAGGATACAACCCCTGGCGACGATGAGGAGAATACCTCAAATCAAGAAGAGGACGGAGAAGAGGATACCACCCCTAGCGGCGATGAGGAAAATACCTCAAATCAAGAAGAGGACACCGGCCCCAGCGAAGATGAGGAAAATACCTCAAACCAAGAAGAGGACACCAACCCCAGCGATGATGAAGAAACCCCTGAAACAAGTGATAATCCAGGAAACACATTGCCATGTACCGATTGGTCAAGCGATGAATACAATGAAACAAGTCAGGTAAATTCGGCCACCAAGGCAACCATCGATGCCCGGATAGAAAATGAAACCGAATACGAAGTTTGCGTCTTCGTTGAAGATAAAGCAGGAAATCGCAGTGAGCCCTCAAGCATTGTGCGAGGATCTGGGATCGATGAATGCGACTTCATGGAATGCTATCCTGGAAGCCTCAAAACAGGCAACTGCGCCGCCCTTGGCCCGCAGCCTTGGATTCTCTTACTAATGAGTTTGCTTACCTTTATGCGCCGCCGGCCCGGAAACACTCTATGAAACATTTCTCTGCATTGACTCTCCTATTCGTCTTCTTGCTCTCATCGACTGCATTGGCGGCAGAAGACTCCCCAAGATGGCAATTCAATATCTTTGGAGGCCCTTATAAACCAAAGATATCCGCCACAAGTTCGGCCAAACAAGAGCACTACGAACTCTATTTTGGCGATGACAACGCCTACCTTTTCGGAGACAAGCCGATGATGGTGGGTGTCGAGTCCACCTGGTTCGTCTGGAATCGCTTTGGCCTTTTGGGGGTAAATGCCAAGATCGCCAATTGGAATGTTGAGGGCTTCTCAAGGCGATGCCTTTCTTCTGAGGCAGCCAACTCCCAAAATTACATTAATTGCAATCCAAACGAACCATCAACCCTCGAGAATACCGAAGCCGGGACGACAGCAAATCGACTTCAAGTAGTCCCCCTGCAGCTTGGGCTCGTCTATCGCTTTACTTATCTCCACACGAAATACGGTATTCCCATTGAACCCTACCTAAAGGCTGGTTTTGACTACTTTCTTTGGTGGGCTAGCACCGGGTCTGAGAGAGCTTACCGACCGGTGAATGAAGACCAAGAAGAAAAAGCCGGCTCGGGCGGAACGGGAGGCTACCACATGGGTGCCGGACTCTCCTTAAACCTAAATTGGCTTGATCCCCGAACCGCAAGTCGGGGACGGGTCACCAGTGGCATTGCCGGTAGCTTTCTTTTCCTAGAAATCAACTCTCTGAAAGTAGCTGGCTTTAAGGAACCAGCCCGCCTCGATATGTCTGCGACCCAATACACGGCGGGAATTGCCATCGACTTCCTTTAAATAATTCGTTAGGCCCCCTTTGTGGCTACGAAATTACGAAATATCAAGTTGCTCATTGAATACAACGGAGCGGAGCTTTACGGTTGGCAGCGTCAAGACAAACTGCCAACTGTCCAAGGTTTCATTGAAGAGGCCCTCAAGAAAGTACTGGGAGAAGTGCCTTCTATGATAGTTGCGGGTAGAACCGATGCCGGTGTTCACGCTATCGGTCAGGTCGCCAATTTCCGAACCAAAAGCGATATCGCAGATTGGAAATTCGCCCCGGCACTCAACCACCACCTTCCTTCGCAGATCTCAATTCATAAAGCCAAAGAAGTGCCTGCGGCATTCAACGCACGCAACGATTCACACTCCAAAAAATACCGGTATCGAATCTATGAAGGACCACAAAAAAGTGCTCTGGAATATCAACGAGCTTGGGAGTGGCGCAGTCGAATCGATGAAACCCTCATTCGGAATGCTGCATCGCATTTAATCGGTGAGCACGACTTTGAGTCATTTAGAAACACGGAATGCGATGCCGACCATGCTGTCCGAGAGATGTTCGAAATTTTGGTTGAAACATCATTGCGGCCCCCGCTGGGCCGCTACATTGACATTACGTTTCATGCCAATGCCTACTGTCGCCACATGTGTAGAATTCTCGCAGGCACTTTGATGGAAGTCGGTCTAGGTAAACGGGCTCCCGACTCCATGCAGCATATCATCGACGCGCGCATTCGAACCGCAGCAGGCCAAACAGCGCCCGCATTCGGTCTTACTCTCATGGAGGTCATTTACCCGCGAGGCCCTGAAGTTAACGTGGATACCGGAAAAATCTAACGTATATTGTTTTTGTAAGGACTCAAGAAGCTCTAGGTTAGGCTACAATCCCCAAGACAAAGGCGATATTCCAAACTAGGCAGCGCTTCTATCGAGCTCCGTGCCTTTCAGTCCTGAACGCAATTTCGTTACAACCCGACTCTCAATTTGACGAACTCTCTCTCGCGAAATAGAAAACCGACGGCCAATATTCTTCAGAGTCATAGGTTCGTCCGCCATCAAACGACGAGCCACAATAAATCGTTCTTTTTCACTGAAGCCACGCATAATTTCATTAACTCGTCTGCGTAAGAGTCGCCTTTTTTCGATTTCAGCCACCATTTCTTCTGGACTCGCGGCTTCATCACGCACCAGCTCGATATGGCTTAAGCTAGAAGAGTCGCCTACCGGAGAATGCAACGAATAATCGCGGCCGACCAACCGGCCGTCCATATCACTAACGTCCTTCTCTGACACATTCAATCTCTTAGCCAAGTCAACAATGGTTGCAGATTTAGATTGATGCGGTGACTCCAACTCAACCTTCTCACGCTCTGAACGCAACTTGAAAAACAACTTACGTTGAGCTTGAGTGGTTCCAATCCGAACTAGGGACCACGTCTTCATTACATAGTTTTGGATATAGGCCCGGATCCACCAAACAGCATAAGAAATCAGGCGATATCCTTTATTGGGGTCAAATTTGTGAAGAGCCTTCAAAAGGCCTGCATTGCCTTCCTGAATCAGATCTAAGAGCGGAAGTCCGTAGCCCGTATACTCATGGGCAATCTTCACCACGAAGCGAAGATTCGCATTCACCAACCGATTAAAATCTTCTAAGCACCTATTTTTGTAATACTTTAATGAAATTCGACGCTCTTCTTCAGCACTGAGAATCTTAAACCGATTGATATCAGCAATATAGCTATCAATGGATGTCGGAGAAGAATTTAGACCCTGTCCCATACTTAGCGCCCTCCTCGTTCATTATAGCGGCTTGTTGATTAGAACGCTCATCGAACTCAATTTATTTCGTTGAATTTTCTCCAACCAACGTAAGTACCCGAAATAACGCTACACTCGCACAAGTTCTCTAGATTACATCGACGAAATTCTCAAAGGCCTTAGTCATCATGAAAAGAAACAAGGACAACCGTCACATTATCCAATCCCCCGGCGGCATTAGCCTTCGCAATTAGACTCTGACACCCCTTTTCCAAATCCCCCTCTGCGCCCTTTACTAATTCGAGCATTTCCTCATCACTAACCATGCCGGATAATCCATCAGAACACATCAAAAAAGTCTGCCCGGCCTTCGATTCTAGGCGGTGAACATCCACGGCTACTTCTTCTTTCATTCCCAAAGCCCGAACGATGACATTTTTATGGGGAAAATTCTCAATCTCTTCAGGGGTTAGCTCGTGAACCTTCAGATAATCGTTAAGTAGAGAATGATCTTCGGTCACCTGCACAATTTGATCATTCTCTAGAATATAGCCCCGTGAATCACCGACATGAACAATGTAGCTACCGGTTTCACCAACCAAAAGCCCCACAATAGTGGTACCCATCCCACGCAAACTCGCTTGCGATTGCGCAGTTTCAAAAACACGCCGGTTTGCAAGCTTGACTCCATTAACCAAGCGATTCTGCTCATAAGTCGTAGCCCGATCTTCCTTAAACGGCCACGTGCTATCGGGATCTCGAGAAGTATCGATAAAAAAATTAGCAAGAGCCTCTACGGCAATTTGAGAGGCAATTTCCCCAGAAGAATGGCCCCCCATGCCATCGGCCACTACGTAGAGGTTTTCATCTGCTAGTAAAAAGAAATTGTCCTCGTTGTGAGAGCGCTTCATCCCAACGTGGGTACTACCGGCATATCGGATTCTCATCGCCTTACTTTCGCAAAAAAAACACTAAATCCCAACATCAAAATTAGGCAAACCAGATTGGGTAAGCCAATCCGACAATTCATAGAAAAAACGTCCAACTCAAACCCTACTGAGATTTTCCTAACACCAGGCTCACCGGCACGCAAGTTGACCGCTCCGGGCGTATTTTGATCAACGAGGCACGCCAACTTACAACTGAATCCTTACGCGCAGATTCACTAAAGGTAGGTTAACCCCTCTATTGAATGGAATCCGAAAAGCCGCGTGGAGGTGATATCTAGACAGTAACAGCTCGCCAATTCCCGAACTCCAGGATTTTATTGGCTCTAGGGTTAGGTAATAA
>CAXGXL010000106.1:0-8689 GCA_964013555.1 uncultured bacterium | reverse complement strand
GATTACGACGCCTACTGAGGAGTCTGTTCGCAGGGCAATGGCAATACAGTTGATTATCAATCGCGAATTGGGCTTGACCAAAAATGAAAACCCGCTTCAGGGTGCATTCATTATCGATGAGTTGACGGATTTGGTTGAAGAGGCGGTTTATGTTGAATTCGATAGATTGACTGAGCGTGGGGGCGTGCTTGGGGCGATGGAAACCATGTATCAACGAGGAAAGATTCAGGAGGAGAGTCTTTACTATGAAGGACTCAAGCATGAGGGTACCCTACCAATTGTTGGGGTCAATACATTTTTGTCCAAAGAGGCCTCGCCAGAAGAGGATACGAGTCTCGAGTTGATTCGGTCTACGAATCCTGAAAAAGAACTCCAAATCCAAACTGTTTCTGACTTTTCAAGGCTGCATGCTGAAACTAGAGACCATGCCTTGTTGGCCATTCAAAAAGTTGCGACGAGTTCTGGGAATATCTTTGAGCAGCTTTTGGAGACCACCAAGAGTTGTACGTTAGGAGAGATTTCGAATGCTCTCTATCAAGTCGGTGGTCAATATCGTCGAAATATGTAGTTTAGTCCAAGAGCGTGGCAAGACAATGCCGAGAGCACAAGCCTTGATATTGAATTCCTCAAAAAACTAGAGCGCTATTGGCTGGGGCTATTCTCGGAGTTCCCCTTTTGGGAACCTTTTTGACAAAAAAAGAAAGTTGAAAGGCTAACGAGTCGTTAAAGGGATTTCGAATCTATTGCTGACACCAAAATTGAAGGACCAATGGCCGGAGTTAAGGTCATTGGTGATGTTGATATTGAGAAAAGGCAATGCAAAATAAGACAGAGCTTGTCCTATTTCTCGGACCGTCGAATTCGCCGAAATATCATTCGTTATTTCTGAAATGGAAAGCCCTAGGTGCACCCCCAGATTTCTTTGAGGGCGAGATGAATTCCCTGGTTTAGGTCTATAGTGGCTTGTTCCCCAATTCAGACCAGTCAATAAGTACTTTGCCCAGCTTGTTCGAACGCCAAAGAGCTCCAATACTCCCTTTATCTTTAGGTCGGCGAAGACCATTTGGCCAGAGTAGTCATTGACCAGTCGTATGGGTTTGAAGGTCTCATCTTTTTGAAGGAAACGGGGGCTTGGAAAGTACCCAAATCGAAAGCCTACTAATTTTCGTACCTGGGGATAGTATTCTTGTAATAGTGCCATACTTACGCCCAGTGTGTTCATGACGGCATCACCGTACTCGAAACGATGACTGGTGACGCCATCGATGAGTTCGACTGCGTTTCCCATTAGTAGTGCAAAACTCGCTCCAAGGAGTCTCGCGTCATTTTGGGGTAGACCTAACCTTTGATACACGTCGATCATCATTAATGTGCCAATGTAGTGAGATACAAAGTGACCGGCTTTGTCACCTCCTCCGGAATCGGTCCATTCCTCGAAAAAACCGGTTTCTTTAAACCCAAATGGTTGGATATCTTTTTTGGACCACCAAGCCACTGCACCTATCCCAAGACCAGTTGCTGCAAATCCAAACGAAATTAAGGCTGTATTAAGTACAAGCTCGCTCGAGTTTTGCTCTGAGCCTGGAGCATCTGCGGGAATCACTTGCGGTGTAGTGAGACTAAGTGTGATCGAGACGATTAAAGGGAGCATTGGGGATCCAAATTAGAGTCGAGCACTAGAGATTCGTGATTGTATCAATTTTACGTGCAGTGGTAGAAATGGAGCACAGAGGTTCTTGAAATGGCGAGATCTGACCAATACGTTGAATCATTTTCAAACTCAAAAATATCACGGGGATCGGCTTCGGGCAGCAGCGCCTTTATCCCGAGTAAATTTAGCATGCCGCAAGCTATAGTTGGCTTTGGGGACGACATCAAGTTCAGCCAAGCTTAGTGACTCAGAGTTGGCGCCGTCCGGGTGAATACCACGATTTGGTTCTTGGGGTTGGGTGAGACCTCTGGTGTGGCGCCTCTTGAACCTTTAGCCAAGGATTGAGAATCTAATGGCGTTCGATGAGCAGGATTTGTCTTCCATTTTCGCTACTTAGTCGAACTAAGGCAGTGGTACCTTTGGGCAACCGAAATACATCGCCGCCCTTAAGGGGAAGGCTGTTTCGGAGCCAGCTAATGGTTTCATTAGGGGAGGGGGATTCAGTGGGGATAGATACCTCAAGAATCCCAACTTCGTTATAGCGAAACTTGATTCCAATGGGGCCAGCGTCGAGATGTCCCCACAGGCGGTTGAGCGTGAGTGCTTTGGATGAAACTTCCTCGCCGTCCCAGAGGAGGGGCCGCAGAGGATCGGTGGACAACGTGAGTTTGGCGGGCCTGATCCCGGCACCGGTTGGAGGGGCACGATCATAAAGAGCTGTCTTTTTATTGTCCTTTGGGCCTTTCGTTACAGGAGGAACCGTCTTTTTCCTAAGCTCAATTGGCAGAGTGAGTGTTTTATGCTCACTCAACTCAAATATAAGGGAGAAAGAGTGATATCCTTTACTTTCGATATGAAGTTGGTGCTTTTCGGCCTTTAGGCTGGCGCTGACATAAGGCGATTCAGTGGCGACCGGTTCTCCGTCAAGGAAAATTTCAATATTATCAGATGGTTGAACCGTTATTGCAATTTTGGCGTTGTCTCCATTAGATTGGTCCCACTCCTCTTGGGGCTGAAAAATCGGGCGCAGTTTGTCAATCACCTCGCAGCCGGCCGCGAACAAAAGCGAGCAAAAAGTTATGAATATTAACGCATTGCGCTGAAATAAGGCTCTTCGTCCAATCATCTTTACGATGATAGTACCCAGCAATTCGAAAAATTGCACATTCTTTATTAATTGTTGGCTCTTTCTTGTCAGATTTCTCCTAAGGGAGTTCCATTGACGCCGAGGAGTAGTGCCGTTAGATAACCGCAGCTAATTGAAATCGATTTTAGGAGAAATCATGCGTTCGTTATCGAAAGAAGTCTATGTTCTTGCCGCCAAGAGGACCGCCTTTGGTGCTTTTGGTGGGTCGTTGAAAAAACACAGCGCCACGGATTTAGGGGTGATCGCCTCTGATGCAGCGCTTTCGGAATCAGGGGTAGAACGCAATGATATCGGCCACGTATTTTTTGGGAATGTGCTGCAGACTTCTGCGGACGCGATCTATCTAGCTCGTCATATAGGACTTCGAACAGGCTGCCCTCAATCGACTCCGGCGCTCACACTCAATCGATTGTGTGGTTCTGGTTTTGAGGCGATCGTTCAAGGAGCACAGGAGATTCTTCTTGGCGCATCGGACGTGGTGTTGGTTGGAGGAGCTGAGAACATGAGTCAAGCACCTCACATTGTCCGAGGTGCTAGATGGGGATTGCCCCTTGGCAAGTCCGGCATGGAGGATTCGCTTTGGACCTGTTTGACCGATAGCTATACGGGGATGCCAATGGCAATTACTGCCGAGAATCTTGCTGACAAGTACAATCTAACTCAAGACGAAGTCGACAATTATTCGGCATTATCTCAGAAGAGATTTGCAGCTGCACAAGAATCGGGTGTCTTTGAAGCTGAGCTTACAGCCGTTGAATTGAAGAGCCGTAAAGGCAATACCCTCTTTGAAAAAGATGAACATAACCGGCCCGACACAACGGCAGAGTCTTTGAAGAACCTGCCCAAGATCTTCAAGAAGGACGGTGTGATTCACGCGGCGGCGGCAAGTGGGATTTGCGATGGTGCATCGGCTTTGGTTTTGGCTTCCAAAGACTATGTGGAATCTAAGGGACTCAATCCTATTGCGAAAATAGTAGGATGGGGAATTGCCGGTTGCGACCCGACGATCATGGGTATTGGGCCCGTTCCGGCTATGCAAAGAACACTAGAAATGACTGGAGCGTCTTTGAGTGATTTTGCCTTGGTAGAGGTGAATGAAGCTTTTGCGCCTCAAGTGTTGGCGGTGCAAAAGGAAATGGGTCTTGAACTTGATACTCTAAATGTTAACGGTGGTGCGTTAGCGGTAGGTCACCCTCTCGCTGCTAGTGGGGCTCGAATAACAACCCATTTAGTGCACGAATTGCGTCGTCGTGGCGAAACGTATGGTCTTGGTTCAGCTTGTATTGGAGGCGGCCAAGGTATTGCGGTTGCCGTAGAGGCCGTTTGAGCTCCCAAAGCTATCTAAGAATAGAGTTGACCCTGACTAGAGGAGAAGAAAAATGAGCGAAATAGCCCGAGAACACGAATACGTCTTCAATTGGAACAGGCTAAAAAAGGTTGCACCTTTGAGCTCCAAGACTTTTGAACTCAACG
This sequence comes from uncultured bacterium, assembly GCA_964013555.1. Classification (GTDB taxonomy): domain Bacteria; phylum Myxococcota; class XYA12-FULL-58-9; order XYA12-FULL-58-9; family JABJBS01; genus CAXGXL01. The sequence continues at coordinate 4,418 of CAXGXL010000106.1, read as the reverse complement.
ATGAGACATTACGGGATGGCATTCAATCGCCTTCGGTTACAGATCCGGCAATTGAAGAGAAAATTGAATTGATACACTTGATGGAGTCTCTTGGAATAGCCTGTGCAGATTTGGGGTTACCGGGTGCGGGCAAGCGTCAACAGGACGATGTGACGGCGTTGGTTAAGGAAATCGATTCGACCGGTATGAAACTAAAGCCAAATTGTGCGGCTCGAACCGTCGTTAAGGATATTGAGCCAATTGCCAATATTGTACAAAAGACGGGAGTGCCAATTGAAACCTATGCTTTTATTGGTTCAAGTCCGATTCGTTTGTTTGCTGAAAACTGGACGGTGGATACGTTGCTTCGGCATATCGAAGCCAGTGTTACCTTTGCGGTACAAGAAGGCCTCGAGATTTGCTTGGTGACTGAAGACACTACTCGGTCTAGTCCAGAGGTTTTGGATTCCCTTTTTAGAAGGGCAATTGACTTGGGTGTTAGTCGGTTGTGTCTATGTGATACGGTCGGGCACGCAACACCGGATGGAATCAAAAATCTATTTGATTGGACCATTTCGCTCTTGCGGGGACTGGGAGCAGAGCACATTAAACTCGATTGGCATGGCCACAATGACCGGGGCTTAGGAGTGGTCAATTCCATTGTTGCAATTGAAGCGGGCGCAGATAGAGTTCATGGAACTGGGCTTGGTGTTGGCGAAAGAGTGGGGAATGCGGCTATCGACCAGATTCTTCTCAACTTGAAGTTGTTAAATGAATGGGAGCCGGATTTATCTAATCTATTGCTCTATTGTCAGGCGGTATCACGTTCGTGCAATGTTGAAATCCCATACAATTATCCTATGGCGGGAGGTGATGCGTTTCGAACCGGTACTGGTGTGCACGCTGCTGCAATCATTAAATCGGAGAAAAAGGAAGATAAGTGGTTGGCTGACCGAGTCTATTCGGGCGTACCTGCTGGCATGTTTGGGCGACATCAAGAAATGGAGATCGGGCATATGAGTGGATTGTCGAATGTACACTATTGGCTAACCTCACGGCGCATCTCTTATACTGATGAACTTGCCCAGGCGATTTTTGCAAAGGCAAAGGGTACCAATCGTGTTTTGTCTGAAGATGAAATTATGACCGTTGTTCGACAGTTTCAACAAACGTAGGAGTTAATTGATGGGTTCAGTTATGAATTGGATGGGGTGGGTTTCCCTTCTTATCTGTTTCGCTATTTTGGGGATGGGGGGGGCGCCGATTGCCGAGAAATTTGGTCCTAGTTGGTTGGTTACGGTGCTGACTAGTATTTCGTATGTTTCGTTGGCATTTCTATCTGTGGCAACCCTATTGATTGGCGGACTGTTTTTTTACCACGGAGCGCTTACGTTTTTTGGTGTGTCTCCCGGGGAGGTGATCAAAAAGGATGAGGAGCGTTTATCCAAGAGATCGCCTGTTTCACCAACTGTGTGTGAAGAGTCTGAGGCTTAAGTGCAAGCATCTTGAGTTCTATTTGTGTTGTTGGGTTTTTGTGGGCTCTCCGATTTGTGTAAGGACTTTATGTGATGACGCTTTTGCTCGAAATTGAGAATCTTCCTATTCGAGTTAATACTCGTGGCCAGTGGCTACACGGCGACGAACCTTTACACAAGAAGGTCGAGGCATTGTTCCAAAAATCTGTTCGGCTCAATAGCGATGGTAGTTACCGGATTGAAGTTGGCAGGAACAGTTCGCCCATTGAAGTAGCCGATGTAGCATTTTTTGTGAAGAGCATTGAGATAACGATTGATGAAAATCAAAAAATAGACAATGTGCGACTTTGGCTTTCGGACGGCGCGATTGAAGACTTGAACCCAACCACTTTGATGCAGTCCAAAAGCAATGTGTTTTACTGTAAAATTCAAAGGGATGGTTTTTTTGTACCTTGTCGATTTTCTCCGGCCGCCTACCATGAGCTACTCTTGTACGGTGAGCTCCAGGACGAAGAGGTTGTTTTGGGTATTCACGGTAGAGAGTATCGAATTGGTGACTACACGCCTTTTCCTGAGGCGATTAACCTTCCGCTATCTTAAACCTTCTGGGATCAATGCTGTGCTTCTTGACGCGTAGCCCCATAATTCGTTCAGTGATTCCTAGATGGAATGATGCTTTACTCATATTTCCGCGAGTAGATTTGAGTGCTTCAATAATGAGTTCTCGCTCTACATTGTCGAGGGTTGCTTGCAGTGTGCCAGCATGTACGGTGCCCGTGGCTGTGGCGGTTTGAAGAGTGGGGGGGAGATGGTTGCCATGGATCACTTCGTCTTCTGTGACGAGTACTGCTCGCTCAATACAATTTTCGAGCTCACGAACGTTTCCAGGCCAATGGTAACTCATTAGCATATCAATAGCAGGTGTAGAAATTCGCGTGATGCTCTTGTGACATGCTTGACTATACCGTTCGGCGAAAAAGTCCGCTAAGAGGGAGATATCTGTTCGCCTGTCACGTAAGGGCGGAACAAATACGGGAAATACATTAAGTCGGTAATAGAGGTCCTCCCTGAATTTACCTTCTTTGATCTGCTCTTCTAGGTTGCGATTTGTAGCTGCGATAATTCGAACATCTGCTCGAATGGTCTCAGTACCACCGACGCGCTCGTACTCTTTTTCTTGTAGCACACGCAGAAGCATTACTTGGGTTTGGAGGGGGAAGTCGCCAATTTCGTCGAGAAAGATAGTTCCACTATGGGCCATTTCAAATCGTCCCTTACGTTGGCGAGTAGCGCCCGTAAATGAACCCTTTTCATGGCCAAACAATTCACTCTCGAGAAGGTTTTGAGAAAGAGCGGCACAGTTTACTTTGACAAAAGGTCGAGAAGCTCGATTGCTATTGTAGTGGATGGCCTGAGCAACTAATTCCTTGCCTACTCCACTCTCCCCACGAATGAGAACGGTGGTTTCGCTTCTGCAGACGGTTCCTATTTGGTCATATACCCGCTGCATGGCTTTAGAATTACCGATAATATTTGAGGGCCGAAATTTCGTTTTCAAAGCATTTTGTAAGCGGGCGTTGTCTTCGAGCAGCCTGTTTTTTTCGGCATTGGTTCGTTGGCGCAATTTGACAGAAGAAGCCACCATGGAGGCGATTGTTGATAGGAGCCTAACATCTTCTTCGAAGGACACTTGCGGAGCAAAGAGCCGATCGGCGCTAAGTGAACCAATTACTTCATGTCCTAAGATGATGGGTACACAAATAAAGGAGATGTCTTTTTTGCGAAGGCCCTTGCGTGCACCGGTTCGGTTGAGGAAAAGCGGGGCTTCCGAAATCTTAGGCACGGCAACGGGTTTGCCACTTTCGACTACTTTGCCGGTAATGCCTTCACCAATCTTGTAGGTCCCGCGCTGCAGTTGGCTTTTCGAAAGACCGAATGCCGCTTCAATATTGATGGACTCACTCTCTTGGTCAACAAGGGTGATGGTACCGCGCATCATGCCCATGTGGCTGGCCATAGCACCAAGCACAGGGTCGAGTGTGTCTTTGAGGTCCAAGCTTCTATCTAGGATTTGACTAATTTCAAAGAGACAGCGAAGAACTTTGAGTTCTCTAGTGGGCGACGAGGGGGGATTTGTCGACATAGGCTCAAGTCTCCCAGTAAACGAGACAATAATCTACTTTATTGTAGTATTTAATGGGTAAATCCAAGGATTGCAAGGAGTTAGACTCCCCTAATTCATACAATAATGTAGTGTTTTTTCATTACTACATTATTGTATGGCCCAGATTGGTTTAGAGTTGAGGTCACTCAAAGGCCTCTTCTTATCGGTGAGGATGAAGTCGCCTTTTTACTTCTTATAACGATTGGCTAAAGCAATTTGGCGGTCTTCAAGCTTTTGGGAAATACCTTGAATCCAGATGGCTTCTACGGTTGATTGGAGCTCAAATGGATCGGCATCCCACAGAACCATATTGGCGCGCTTGCCACGTTCGATGGTACCGACTTCACGCTCTAGATTAAATGCTTTTGCCGGTGCTTGGGTAATAGCTTTCATGGCTGCGTTGTAGGGCATCCCGTAGGCAACGGCCGTACCCGCTTCTTGTCTGATACGTCGGGCATTTTGGCTCCAGCCACCTGCACTCAGAATGACGCTTACACCTGCATCGTGTAATTTGGTGGCGATGTCGTCGCGAGAGGCGATTGCCTCAAAGCCCCAAGGCTGTTGGCCAGAAGGTCGTAGAAGGACGGGAACGTCTGCTTGTTTTAGGGCTTGTGCGACCAGCCAGCTTTCCGAACCGCCTTTAATCACGAGCCGAATTCCTTGAGCACGAGCGAATTCTAGGGCGGTGAGGATGTCGCTGGCGCGATGAACTTCTAGCACTAAGGGATGTTTACCGGTAAGGACCGGGTAGAAGGCTTCTAAGTGGGTGGGGGAGTGTTGAAGCGTTGAGCTTAGTTTGC
>CAXGXL010000105.1:0-8723 GCA_964013555.1 uncultured bacterium | reverse complement strand
GCCAACAATCGCGAGTGGCAAACACAGATTATATCGCTTCTGAACGTTGGAATTAGAATAACGTCATCCGTCAACACAGAACGAAAGAGCGCCCCATTGGTTGGAATATTCTTGGGGCTCCTAACTTTGGGAGCACTCTTTTGGACGTCCAATATACTTGGATTTGGAGAATTCGAATACCAATACAATCCATCGGATCGCTTCTTTTTTGCTCGTCGAATATCATTGGTGATTTGCGGAATTATTGGAATATGTGCATTCGAAAGAAGTAATCCACTCCCGGCGCTTTCCAAGCTCTTTCGTAAATTTCCCGTTAGGTATGCTCTTTACGCCCTTCTTTGGGGGCTTCTCATTGGCTATATTTCTCCAACTCAACAAATTCGCGGGGGTATTAACGCAGTATTAGCCATGGGCGTTCTTCACGTCATCGCCGAAGAAATATTCTTTCGAGGAATGGTGACCCGAATCCTCTTAAATCAAACGACCAGTTCCACCGTAGCCATCGCACTTAGTGCCGCGCTTTTTGGTTTATACCAACTAACCTATGCATCCGCATGGCTCAACCTTGCGCTTTCAATGAAATTGTACTGGGTTGGGGTGACTACCGTTGCAATTGGACTTCCATTCGCCTGGCTCTATTCCAAAACCAAAACCATCTGGCCATCACTGATTGCTTATGCAATTTGTCATTTACTGGTCCTTTGGAACTCGCTTTTAGGCACTATTTAGCTCCCGAAAGGTAAAATTCCCCGCAACGAGTAAAAACGACTCCCTTCACAGAAATCCAGCGACCACCAACTCATGATCACCAGCATTTTGCTTTTCACCGCCATTCACGCCACAATCGCCACATCTGGCCCTATGGTTGTCGTCCTAGATCCTGGTCACGGCGGTCACCAAGATGGGGCAATCGGAATCTGCGGCCTCAAAGAAAAACATGTGACCCTAGATATATCGATAGAAGTCGCCAGAATCCTAAATACAAGCGGAAAAGTCCGAGCAATTCTGACGAGAAACACAGACACAACCGTCGGACTCCGGGAGCGAACACGACTGGCGAACCGCGCTAAAGCCAGTCTCTTTGTCTCCATCCACGCCAATTCATCAACCAGCCCCAAGAGCTTTGGTATCGAAACCTATTTTCTCTCTCAACACGCTTCCAATAAACAATCAGCGCAAACCGCGCTTCGAGAAAATGAAGGTATTAGCCCTCTCTTCCCCCAACAAGATAATCCGGTAGACTTGATCCTCAGACAAATGAGCCACAATGCATCCCATCGACAAAGCCAAGAACTGGCTATCCACTTCCAAAATATCCTCAAAAACAAGCTCAACAAACGTGGGCGGGGTGTGCTTCAAGCTCCCTTTGTCGTCTTGCTTGAAGCGGAAATGCCAGCAGTCCTGGTAGAGGTTGGTTTTTTGAGCAATCGCAAAGAGTGTAGCGAAATAGCCGAGCAAAGTTATCAAAAACAGATTGCGCAAGCGCTCTCTACAGCGATTCTAAGCTACCTTCCACAATTCAAGAAAACCCTGAAAAAAGCCAAATTACGTTGGCCTAGCGAGTAATGCTCCAACCTTATCTTCTCTATTGACAAGCCGAGGCTAGTGGCTCAAAACCTCACTCATGCCAAAACGATTATCAAATGAATGCCGCCCCCTTCGTGTCACCCCTCATTTTTTGGAACACCCCGAAGGCTCTGTCTTGATTGAGCTCGGTGACACCAAAGTCATCTGCACCGCAACGGTAGAGACCGCTGTACCACGCTGGATGGCCGGAAAAAATGAAGGTTGGGTTACTGCAGAATACGACATGCTACCAAGATCCACCAATTCCCGAAAACCGAGAGATTCACGCAAGGGCAAAGTCAACGGACGGACCCAAGAAATTAGTCGACTTATTGGACGGTCTTTGAGGGCAGCGATTGACCTTAAAGCACTCGGTGAGGTTATGATCACCATTGACTGCGATGTAATTCAAGCCGATGGAGGTACACGAACCGCCTCCGTCACCGGCGGATACATCGCCCTTGGGCTAGCTATTGAATACCTCATGGCTGAAGGACATATTCAATCGAGTCCCATCAAAAGCAATATTGCAGCTATCTCCGTCGGCCTTGTAGGAGGAGAGGCAGTACTTGACCTCGACTACGCTATGGATTCTCGTGCTGATGTGGATATGAATGTAGTCATGACGGGAGAACAAGCGCTCGTGGAAGTGCAAGGAACCGGCGAAGAGTCCGTTTTCACTAGAAACCAACTTAATGAAATGCTCGACCTAGCTTTTGGTTGTCTCGACAAGCTCGTAGAGCTCCAAAATAGGGCCATTAAGACCCCCTACAACAACGAGCGACAAAGCCTAAGCGCATGACCCTAATCAGGATAGCCACAGGAAATAAAGGAAAGCTCAGAGAGTTTCGGGAAATACTCGCCCCTTTGGGATACGAGACTCGAGGCATCGACGATTTTCCTGCACTCGAAATCATTGAAAATGGCGAAACCTTTGAAGAGAACGCCATTATCAAAGCGAATACAATCATGGAGAAAACAGGAACCCGAACGCTCGCAGATGACTCCGGTATTGTCGTTGACGCATTAAACGGTGCGCCTGGAGTTTATTCGGCTCGGTATGCGGGAGTTCAAGGCGCTGGCCAAGACGCGGCCAATAACCAAAAATTGTTAGCAGCTCTTGCAGAAACCCCGAAGTCCGAACGTTCTGCTCGTTTTGTTTGTGCCTTGGCTTACTGTGTGCCAGGGCAAGAGCCCATGATTTTCCGCGGAGAATTTGAGGGGAGTATTGGCTATGAGAACCGAGGCGAAAATGGGTTCGGATACGACTCTATATTCATAGTGCAAAATGAAACAAGGACCTCAGCGGAACTCTCTTCTGTCGAGAAAAATGCAATTAGCCACAGAGGAAAAGCAATTAAGCAATTCGTCGAATACATAAAACGAAACGTCAACTAGTCACCCGTTTGTTTTGTTCTCAAGGCTATCACCGTAGGAAGCGCAGTTCGAAAAAGTCCCGCCGCCCCAGTTAGGGGACTACCCCGACCAAACTGGCCAAAGTGATTGTATTTTAGCTCAGGTGTATTGATGACTACCTGCGCTTCACCGCCACCGTCTAAATTCATTGCCCGAAGGAGGTTTAGTTCAGACTTTGCTAAATAACGAGCTAAGTCTCCTAAGGTAACTGCCCCTTCGGTGAAGAGCAAAAGAAGTCTACCAGCGGTGTCCTCCGCCACCACCGCACGACAAGCTTTGATGTCGGACTCTCTAACTCGCACCTCCTTGTGTTCATCCAAGAGCATCATCGATTGAACCAAATTACGATACTTACTTGAGTAATCAGTTGGGTTATTTTGCATATCAATGATGCGCCCCCAAACCTGATTCTCTTGAGGTCCAGTCGCCAAAAGTCCTAGCCATTTTTTTTTTCGCTTCCGAAATAACCACCGCCCCTCGGACTTTAACCAACCTAAGTGCTCCATATTCTCATCAAACTGGCCCGCATTGAACACAACTGGCGCTTGGAGACTCTCAGACCACTTCTTAGCATCAATCGGCTCCTCCATTCCCGCATCCTTGAAATGGTATGGAATAAGCTCGATAGGCTCATTTAATCGCAGAACCAATACTCGCGACGAGCCATAATGAGCAATATCCCCAGCATCTACATAAAAAAACTCTCCACCAATAGAGGGTATCTCGAGTGGACGTGCCGATGTGTAAGTCAGCTTCGGAAACGAAGTCAAAAATGCTATGCCAACAATAAGTAGAACCAATACTATTGTGGAGACTATCGCACGACTCATAGCTTTAGGGTATCCACGGTAGTACGAGAGTGCAACCATTGGCCTCTCGTCGAACCGCTTTTGTCAACCTAAACAGGTATTTGACTTACTCGATTACGCCACTCCGACAGGAAGCTACTTTCAGCAACGCTCGTACGTAACAAAGTGATATGAATAGGCGTTTCTTTCATCGGGTTCACACACCACCCGCTCTACTTCGCGCCAATGAGTCGCTGAAATCTCCGGAAAGCTTGTATCCCCATCAAAAGAATGTTGAATTTCCGTCACATAGAGACGGTCCGCTCTATCCAAAAATTGCTCATAAAGCGTACCTCCTCCAATGATAACAACTTCCGCAACATCGCCTGCTTCTTGAATCGCTTCATCAAACGAATGAACAACCTGACAACCAGCAAAAACAAAATCTCGCTGTCGGGTAAGTACAATATTCGTTCGTTTAGGCAAAGCTCGCCCGATGGACAAAATTGTTTTCCTCCCCATAACCACAGGCTTTCCAAGGGTGCGTCTCTTGAAATACTGAAGATCTGCAGGCAAATGCCACGGCATTTGGTTATCTCGACCGATAATTCGATTCTGATCCATAGCCACAATCATGGAAAATATAGGGGGCATTCTTACACCGAAATGGGAGCTTTGATTCCTGGGTGACATTCATATTCCTGAATCTTGATATCGTCATAAGAAAAATCATCCAGCTCTTTGATATCAGGATTTAACCAAAGCGTGGGCAAGCGCTTAGGCTCGCGAGTGAGCTGCAAGTCTGCTTGCTCGAGATGATTGAGGTATAAGTGCGCGTCACCAAGGGTATGAACAAACTCCCCAGGTTCGTAACCTGTGACCTGAGCAATCATATGAGTGAGCATAGCATATGAAGCTATATTAAAGGGAACCCCCAGAAAAACATCTGCACTTCGTTGGTAAATCTGACATGAGAGTTTATTGTTAGCCACGTAAAACTGAAATAGGACATGACACGGCATCAATGCCATCTTTCCCAATTCGCCAACATTCCATGCACTAACCAAAAGCCTTCTTGAATTGGGGTTTTCCTTTAATTCTCTAATGACCATCTGAATCTGGTCGTAGGTCTCACCATCAGCCCCCATCCAAGAGCGCCATTGTCGCCCATACACAGGCCCCAAATTTCCATTATCGTCAGCCCATTCGTCCCAAATCGTAACCCCATTATCATTGAGGTATTGAATATTCGTGTCGCCCTTCAAAAACCACAAAAGCTCGTGAGTAATGGACCTAAAGTGAAGTTTCTTAGTAGTGACCGCAGGAAAGCCCTGACTCAGATCAAAACGCATTTGATAGCCAAACACGCTCATGGTTCCAGTTCCTGTTCGATCTTCTTTTTTTACCCCTGCCTCGCGAATATGTTTTATCAGGTTCAAATATTCATTCATCAACTCAATCCCTAAGAGTGAAAATTCAAGGTGCCACCATAAGAAATTGTATGGAGGGTCTCAAGCCAAGAGAGACATTGAATCGCAATTGACCTTTTTCCACCACTAGTCAATCTAACGGACCTTAACAATGCCAACCCCTAGCCCGAAAAACATATTGAGTCCCCTTCGTGCCCAAGCCAAAACCTGCAAGGGTAAAAGATATAATTTCTTCACCATTTGAAAACATGGTGCTTTAAAGCGGATTCCCGAACCGGTAAAATAAATCATCCAAAGCAATAAGAACCTCGAACCGCGCTCAAAAACAACGCTTTAATATCGGGCACTTACTTATCGAAACCATTGCATACTCTTCCAATATCCGTTGCTACAATCTCCCAACTCCTTAGAGCCAATCCCGAGGATTTTTCAGGACCTCTATCAGCTGGGCCTCAGGACTCCCCCCTTTAGGATGATGATCGTACTCCCAGCGAGAAGTTAATGGCAACGACATCAAAATACTCTCAATGCGCCCCCCCGTGCGCAGACCGAATGCAGTTCCCCTATCGTAAACGAGGTTAAATTCCACGTACCGCCCACGCCTTAATTGCTGCCATTGCTTTTGGTCTTGGGTGAAACTCGAATCTTTGCGGCGCTCAATGATTGGCAGATACGCCGGTAAGAAAGCATCTGCACAAGACTGAACGAATGAGAGGTGCTCCTGGGGAGATCGTTGATTCAAATTATCGAAGAAAATCCCCCCAATACCCCGAGCTTCGCCTCTATGGGGAATAGTAAAATAATCATCGCACCACTTCTTGAATTTAGGGTAGTAGGTTGAATCGTGCTTGTCGCAAGCTTCTTTATGAGTTTTGTGAAAATGAATGGCATCCTCTTCGTACAAATAGGATGGGGTGAGATCACACCCTCCCCCAAACCACCAGGCCGCCGGCGCATCTTCGCTGCCGCGTTCGAAATACCGATAATTGGCATGGACCGTTGGTGCATGTGGGTTATGTGGATGCAAAACCAAACTAACACCCGTCGCAAAAAAGTTAAGATGGGTCGCTCCCAGCTCCGTCCCGCCGCCCATCTGGGAAGCAGCTTGCTCAGAAAGCGTTCCATGAACCACCGAAACATTCACCCCGGCTTTCTCAAAAACAGAGCCGTCCTGAAGTACGCGGCTACATCCGCCACCACCGCCTTCGCGCTCCCACGTGTCCTCATGAAAAGTACCGCCATCCAAGCTTTCAATTTCATTACATATTTTATTTTGAGCATCGCGAACGAGAGCTTCCATTCTCTTGCGCATCTTTGACTCCTTATCCCTAGCTCAGGTGTTTACGACACCCACATGGAATTGGGAAGACGAACCCTTGATTTACCCGCCTTCGTCCTTCATATACCGCGTTTTCACCCCTATTGAGGTTTGTTTATGAGTTCTGCACCAACGTATCCGGACACCCGTTTCAATCGAGCATGCCGCTGCTTGGAAGTAGACCGGCCCCCGGTTTGGATCATGCGCCAAGCAGGGCGCTATCTACCATTGTACCAACAATTGCGGGCTCAGTACTCCTTTATAGAAATCTGCAAGAAACCAGAGATGGCGGCAAAAGCAACTCTGGACGCAGCAAACTATCTAGACACAGACGCGGCCATCATCTTTAGCGATATTATGATTCCAGCCATCGGAATGGGCCTCGACTTGGATTTTAACCCTGGCCCCATTCTGGCACAGCCCGTTCGTACTGCCAATGACGTTGCTTCACTAAAAGTAGTCGAGCCCGAAACCGATCTACCCTACGTTCTAGAAGCGATTCGTCAAACCCGAGCAAGCCTGCCGCAGCATAAGAGTCTTATTGGATTTGTTGGTGCCCCACTTACCATGTGTGGGTACCTTATTGAAGGAGGCCCCAACAAGAATTGGACCCACTTCAAGGAAATGCTCTATGGAAATTCACCCCTCTTTGAAAAACTGATCGAATCCGTTACCGAGAGCATCACCCGGCATGCCGCCGCACAAGTAGCAGCCGGCTGCGACGCCATCCAGCTTTTTGACTCCAATGCGGGACAAGTTGCCCCAAGAGAATTGCACGAATTTGGGTTTAAGTTTGCCCAAAAAGCCATCACCGCACTCAAGGGATTAGGCGTTCCCATTATCTATTTTGCTCGCGACATAGGTCCGCACTTTGAGGCCGCATCGGAATTAGGAGCCGACGTGCTCGGTGTCGATTGGTCTATTTCCCTTTCCGAAGTGCACAGGCGGGTCCGAAAAGACATCGCCCTTATGGGCAATCTCGATCCCGGTATCCTTTTCACATCTACAGCCGAAGTAGAAAAGCGCGTCCAAGCAATCTTGGACGAAGCTCACAATATCCCGGGATTCATCTTCAATCTGGGACACGGCATTCTTCCTAAGACCCCACCCGAAAATGCCGTAGCTCTCGTCAAGACAGTACAAAACTATAGACCGCAAATGCCCTCAAGCTAGCACCAACCTACAAAGAACTCTCCCAAAGCGAGCCGACACAAAGCCTAAGTCGGCAAAGGCTCTGCATTCCCCATCTATTATTCGATTAATCGGCGAATCCCCGCAATAATGGAGGCAGCTTCATTCCAGATTAAATCGTTGTGCCCATAGCTCGAAAACCGCATAAACTCCTTGAGGTTCGGTGCCGCATTCGCCAATCGCTCCCCCATCGCAAAAGGAACAATCTCGTCCGCTTCACTGTGAATTACCAGAATTGGGCACGCGATATTCGGAACTTTCTTTTGGGTATAAAATCTTGTTCGAATTAAGAACTTAGGCACAAACGGGACCACCCTTTTGGCCATTTCAGGAATACTGGTAAAGGTAGACTGCAAAATCAGCGCCCCCGGAGGATGCCGCAAGGCTAATTCAGCTGCAACAGCCCCACCCAGTGATTTCCCATAGAGAACTATTTGATGGGCGAGATAGCCTCTTTTCTCCAAAAGCCAAGTCCACACAGCCTCTGCATCCTCGTAAAACCCAGCTTCTCCTGGACGCCCCTCGCTTCGCCCGTAGCCTCGATATTCAACCATAAGAACACTCGCGCCTGATTGCACCAATTGGCAACCCCATTCATATCGATCGGCAATACTCCCCGCATTTCCATGAAAATAGACCAAAACTCTATCGGATTTTGGTCGCTCCAAGAACCACCCGTGGGTTTTCACGCCATCCGCCGCTTCGAAATAAACATCCTCAATTCCACATGGTTTGCGATTCGATGTATTCCAATTTCCAATTGGGTATTTGGTGGGAAAATAAATCAAGGACTCTTCGAAGAACACAACCATCCCTCCTATCATTAAACTCAATAAAGTCCCCGCTACAACAATGGACTTTAAGTTACGCAAAACAATCATGAAAATGAAGTCTCTTTGGTTTTTGTCCAAACGATTCTTTACTCACCACAAGCAGAAGGCTCCCAAAGGGTCCAATATGCAGCACACCTAAAGACTCCAAGCGCGCCATTCCGCTGAACAAGCACAGACCTCC